>NZ_JBICHO010000599.1:0-15548 GCF_043100905.1 Rhodopirellula sp. JB055
CGGGGGCATGAGAATCCTGCTTTGGACGCAGCGATGTGGTTGGCGCATGAAAATGGTTTGCCGCTGCTGGTCTATCACGGGTTGTCCGAAAAGTACCCCTACGCATCGGATCGGCATCACGCGTTCATCATGCAGGGAGCACGCGATGTTCAGCGAGAACTGAAAGCCAAGGGAATCAATTATGCGTTTCATCTGGAGCGTCAGGGACATCGCGGTCCGCACCTGAGAGATTTGTGCCGACGAGCGGCGGTGTTGGTCAGTGAGGAAATGCCTGTTGCGCCGATTGCATGTTGGGTGGAGCGATTGCGAAGTCTTGTGACGACGCCGATCATGTTGGTTGACACGACCTGCGTTGTGCCGTCTCAGTCGATTCCAACCGTTCCCACGCGAGCCTTTGAGTTTCGACGTCTCATCCAAGATGCGTTGGCAGACCGAGTCGAGCGTCCCTATGAGGAGTTGCCTGCTGATGTTCAGCCGGCTGAGTTCACAGGGCAGTTGGGATTTGAGCCGATCGATTTTCAGGACGTTCGGTTGGCGGATTTGATTCGTCATTGCAAGATCGATCATTCCGTTGGGCCGGTCGCCGACACGCCCGGTGGGACGCGAGCTGGTTACGCTCGCTGGGATCGTTTTCGAGAGTCATCGCTGAGCAAGTACTCGGAACGCCGGAATGATGCCGACGATCCGTTGGGCGTCAGCCGTCTGAGTGGTCATTTGCACTATGGAATGGTCAGCCCATTCCGGATTGCTCGCGAAGCCGCTGCGCTGGGTGCGAAGAAGTATCTGGATGAATTGGTGGTGTGGCGGGAAATGGTGTTTCGGTTTTGCCTCGAACACGTGGAAGAGCTGGACACAATGGCGGCGATTCCAGAGTGGGCAAGAGAATCGTTGACCAAGCACGCGGACGATCCGCGTGACGAGGAACTCGATTGGGAAACGCTGGCACGCGGGAAGTCATCTCAACCGCTTTGGAATTTGGCGCAGCAGAGTTTGTTGCGGCATGGGGAACTGCATAACAATTTGCGGATGACGTGGGGCAAAGCGTTTTTGGCGATGACATCGCAGCCCTGCCAAGCGCTGGCTCAGTGCATTGACCTGAATCATCGGTACGCGATCGACGGAAGAAGCCCGATCAGTTACAGCGGCATCCTGTGGTGCTTTGGCCAGTTTGATCGTCCTTTCAAACCCGAGCAGCCCATCTTTGGGACGGTTCGCACCCGCTCCGTCGACCAGCATGCAGAACGGGTTGAGTTGCCGCGTGTTGCCCAGTGGGTGAGTCGTCCCATTGCAGCCAAATTGCCACGTGTTGCGATTGTGGGGGCGGGGCTGGGAGGATTGACCGCAGCCCGGACGCTGACGGACCACGGGTTGGAGGTGCATGTCTTTGAAAAATCGCGAGGCGTTGGCGGGAGGATGGCGACGCGACGCGCGGCAGAAGGAGACGGGTTTGATCACGGCGCTCAGTACTTCACGGTACGCGACGATCGGTTCGCGAGGCACGTACGAAGCTGGATCCATCAAGGCTTGGTCGCGCCCTGGATGCAGCCCATTGTGGAGTTGCAACCTGGCGGGGAGGTGGTGAAGGAAAAATGCGGGACGGCTCGCTACGTCGGTGTTCCTGGTATGAATGCCGTTGCCAAGCATTTGGCTGCGGACGTCACGGTGCATTTGCAAACCAAGGTGGAATCGCTGCGGCAGGTGGGAGAGCGATGGCAACTGAACTGGGCAAGCTCAGACCATCCGTCGACAGTGGAATCGGCGAAGGACAATCCGAACAACGAATTTGATTGCGTGATCGTCAATTGCCCGCCGGAGCAAGCGGCCAGCGTATTGAGCGGTCACTCTGACATTGCTGACACGGCCAAGCAGGTTGAAATGTTGCCTTGTTGGTGCCTGATGATTCGCGGGGAAGGCATGTCAGGCATGGAGTATTCAGGGGCCTTCATCAACGAAGGGCCACTGTCATGGATCGCTCGAAACGATGAGAAACCTGGGCGGGAAGTCCCCGACGAATCTACCAGTTCGTGGGTCTTGCACGCTTCCGCGGATTGGTCGCAGCAACATCTCGAGCAGGATCCCGAGTGGGTTGGTTCGCAATTGCTGCACGCAATGGAAGAGGCAACAGGACGCCGATTTACAAACGTGATCGAGCGTCAGGTTCATCGTTGGCGTTATGCCAATCCCGTCTCGCCACTGGAGACCGATTGTTTGTGGGATGCGACCACGGGCCTAGGAGCATGTGGGGACTGGTGTGGCGGCCCGCGGATCGAGGGTGCCTTCCTCAGTGGAATGGCGATGGCGGGCGCTGTGCTGCGTCACGCCACCATTGACCGTGCGGCACCTTCTACCAGTGAGTTGTTGGGGGCCACTACGCCGAAGCGAATAGCCGACGTGGTTTAGCCGGTGGGGGTGAGACGGCAGGGCGTTCGACGAACCCGGACGCCACTGGCTCACTTTCGATTTGACGCATGGTTTGTTCGAAGACCGCTCGTGCTTCGGAAGAGCAACTCGCGATCAACTCACGGACTTCGTCGGGATCCGTGACCTCTGAAATTGGCGTGACGCCGGAAGCCGTTTGGCTGAGTACCAGCACGCGACGACCACATTTGACGAGCACCAGTTTGGTGCGTGGGTCGAGCATCATGTGCCCGAGTGGACTGAGGGTGGACGCGGAAAGCGGTTTGGACGCGGCGGATCCACCTCCAAATCGGCGACTGACCCAAACAAGACCACAGAACAACGCCAGCACGATGGCAAGACTGGATCCAACCGTGACCAGTGGGGCGATGTTTTTTGACCGAGAGGATTCGCCATCGGGCGACAATTCGATTCCCGAACCTTGGCGTTCCGATGGCAGTTGGTAAGCAGATGAATCTGATTGATTTTCGCCCATCGACAGGGCAGGGAATCCACGCCCGACAACCTTGGGTGGTTCTGGTGACGCGGTGCGTGAGGGCAGGACATCGGCCGCGTAAGTGGAGTCGGCGTTGTTGCCGTAGGAGGAGTCAAAGCCGTAGCCTTCATCAGCCGCCGCAACGCCGCGAGCGCAACAGCAGGCCAAGAGGGCAACCAGGACGGAAGTGGCAGGGGTGATTTTGACAGAAGCTTTGGCAGCCACACGGAGCACATTCGTCATGACGCAGCTCCAACCAGTTCGGTCACACGAACGCAGAAGTTGTCATTCATGACCAAGACTTCTCCGCGTGCAATCATGCGTCCGTTCACGTAGATGTCGACGGGGTCACCCGCCAGTTTGTCCAAAGCGACCACACTGCCAGGACGCAAACGCAGGACTTCTTCGAGCCGCATCTGGGTGCGTCCCAATTCGATCCGGAGGTCCATTTCCACTTCGCCGAGTAAATCGACATCGTGGGCTGCTTCGCCGAGCGAGTTGGGAGATAGATCGCCTAGAGCGAAAGGTCGAGGGACATCCCGCTGATCGCTTTCTTTGTCGCCTGTCGCCGCTGCGAGGGACTGGGACGCTTCATTGAGCAACGCCTCAATATCATCTGTATTGAGTTGTTCGCTGGATTCCGTTTGATTCTCCGTCTCGCTCACGATCGTCCACTCCGTGTCACTCCTCGATGAGCTGGTATTCGTGAAACCCGACTCCCAGCAGTAAATCTTCGTCCAGAAGATGATTACATGTCGTCAAAATTCGACGCTGTAACAAGCCCAATTGGTTGTCTTGTAGTTCAGGAAGTTCGCTATTTCGGATTTTCATTCGAATCGCGTGCCGAAGCCGCCCGTTTTTCGCGGTGAATTCCTTCGTCATTTTTTCCTGGTTTTTCTTGCGAATCAGCCCGTACAACCTGAGCTCGACTCGAAAGGACCGCTCTGTTTCGATGGGGCTGAAGGTCTCGCCGAAGGTTCCCAGGTCGAATTCAATTTCCCGATTTTCGTCGGAGAGTTCCTCTTCTGCCTTTTCGGCGCCTTCTTGGACGGACTGAATCAACTCGGCTTCAGCCAGGGCGCTGACTTGTTCCGCGCTGGGGACCAGAAAGAAGAACATCCCGGTTTCCAGTACGACCACCATCCCCACAAACAGCACGATCAGGCTGGTGTTGCTGCGAGGTTTCGCCGGGGCATCTTCCAGTTCCGGTTTGCCGTCGTTTTTAGTTTCATCGGCCATCGGTTTGCCTTAAGCCTTTGGACCTTGGATTTTGGAATCGGAATCGGAGGTCCCTTTGGGGTCCTCTACTGTTTCATCGAGCAAGAACACTTCGACACGCGAGTCGTTGCCGAATTTAGTGGTCGTCGCGTTGCGGGTGATTGGTTCGGTTGCTTCGGCTGAGGAGACTCGGAAGCGATCGGAGGCAATGCCTTCTTGCGACACCAAGTACCGTTTGACCGCGGCGGCCCGTCGGATCGCCAGCAGCATGCCTTCATCGGTACCAATGGTACGAGCAGCAAACTCAGCCGAAACGTGTCCACGGACTTCGATTCGTTGAGGTTTGCCACGAAGTTGTTTCGCGGTTTGCTGCAGGATGCGTTGACTGGCGGGAGTCAGCCTGTCGCTACCCACTTCAAAGAACACGACGCTGCCCACCGCGGTCATGTTGCCGGGGCGGATGATACGGACGTGTTGTTCTTCGCCAACGGGGGCTTTTTCGGGAACGCCACCTTTGGCGGTGTCTTTTTTCTTGGCTCGCCCCGTGGTGGAGAGCACCGAGAATTCCGCTGATCGCGGTTTGGAGTCTCCCGGTGCCAAGGCATCGAGTGTTCGTTTGTAACCGAATTGTTGCTGCATCGAGTCGACGAGTGCCTGGTACGTGTCCTCTTATTTGATCTCACTGAGTGAGACCAGCATGATGAAGAACGTCAGCAACAAACTCATCATGTCGCCGAATGTAACCACCCATTCCGGGATGCCCATTTCTTCTGGTTCATCGTCCATTACTGCAGTTCCCGTTGTTTGGCTGGTAGGTAGGTTTGCAGTTTCTGGTCGATTGCTCGGGGGCTTTCACCTGATTGAATCGCCATGACGCCGCGAATCGCGATTTCCATGCTGAGTTGTTCGTTGCGGCTCATCAGGCCCAGTTTTTCAGCAAAGGGACTGAAGAACACATTGGCGACGATGGCCCCGTACAGTGTTGTGATCAGAGCCACGGCCATCCCGGCACCAATCCCCGAAGGATCGGACATGTCTTGAAGCATCATGATCAGCCCCATCAAGGTTCCGATCATGCCATACGCGGGAGCGAATCGACCGAGTTGATCCATGATCGATTTGCCCTCGCGGTGACGCATCGCCATGCCAGCGACTTCGGTGCGAAGGACCTCTTCGACAATTTCCGGTGCGGTTCCGTCGACGGCCATTTGCAGGCCGGTTTTCACCAGTGCGTTGTCGATTTCGCCGATCTTGGATTCCAGTGCCAACAGGCCATCGCGGCGGGCGACTTCTGCGAGTTCGACGATGGATTTGATCAACGCCAAGCGGTCTTCGCCTTTGTTCAAGATCACCTTCAAAGCGATGATCGGGCTCTTCATGATCGATCCCATCGGGAAGCAGATCAAAGCGGCTGCGAAGGCACCTCCCACCACCACCAAACCCGACGGAATGTCGATGAAGGCGGAGAAGGGGGCGCTACCGAGCAGGATCGAAACAAGGATCAAGCCGATCGCGAAAATCAGACCGAGCAGACTGGCGATGTCCATTGGATTGGTTTCTTCGAACTAGGGTGTCGTGTGGAGGTTGGAATCCGTTGGTGCTGGACCAAGCGTGGATGGCATCGGCGGCAAGAAGTGTTTGCGCTGTTGGTATTCGATGGAGCGATCGACGACTTCGTCCATCGTTTCGATGACTGCCAAGCGTTCCCCGTTGAGCAGCGTCACGAAGGTGTCGCCACGTCGTTCGACGTATCGAATCAGTTCCGCGTTGAGAACAAAGGCTTCGCCATCGAGTCGAGTGAGCTTGATCATGTTCGGCGTACCCCTCGGTTTCAGTGGACCATTCGCTTCGGCGACCAACTCGTACGATCGTTCATGATGCTGGTGATCGAGATTGGTCTGCTGAAAGGTAGGTCACATTTGTGGGCAAGCGACAACAGGCGTGCGTTTCTTGGGGTGTTTTCGCAACACGTCGGCGCAACCGGAACAACCTCTGCAATCGCAACGGTGCGGAACGCCTTCACGGACCGGTTGGCCTCTGGGGGCTGGTTCCGACTGGCGGGACAAAAGAAAACGCCGCGAAAGCAAGCTTTCGCGGCGTTGATGCAAGTTTCGATGACCGGCAACTCTGCGAGTCGTTCGGCGATTCTGCCCGCTGATCGGGCCGTTGGTTCAGACGCTGGTTTTGGCCGGCATCGGTTCGATTTGATAGGCGCGATTGGTGAACAGGAACTCAATGATGTTCCCTTCGTGCGGTTGCAACCAATTCAAGCGGTTTGTCGGCAGCGGGCCGATGTTCAATCGGTCGATGTCCACGCATCGCGATGCGTCTTCGATGAATTTTTGATCCGATGTGATCACGGTTCCGATCAACGAGGTGCCAATGCGAGAAAGCATTTGGTCTTGCGGGCATTCCACGACGCTGACGAACGGGAACATGTATTCCTTGGACGCGACGCCTCGGTCGGGTGAATCAGCGTGCAGCACCATGGGACGCAGGTACGCGCAGTGCTCGCGTTCAATCAGTTTCTCGCCGTATTCAGCGGTCATGTCGGTGACGCCGCTTTCGGCCAAGTCCTGCTGAACCATGGCGTAGGTTCCCGTGGCCATCGCGGGAACCGTGAAGGCCGCCAATTGGGCTTCTGGATCACTTGGCGGACGGACGTCGACTGGGCCGATGCGTTCGGCAATCGCGGCCGCGATTTCGCGGGTGTGCCGGCTGGCCCAAATTCCGGAGCAGTTGATGCAACTGCGACCCGAATTGCTGAGCACGCTTTCCACCATCACATCCAAGAACATTTCCCAATCGTCAACAATGTCGTCGCCAAGCAGGATCTTGGAGAACCCAGGCCCGTGTGGTTGAACCTTGGGGTTGCCAGCATGTTGAGCGATCGTTTGAGCGCTGCCGAAGATCATGCTGCGCGATGTCTTGGACATGATCGCTCCACCAGCGTCATGTCCGCCGGGGTACAAACCAAAGGCCGCGGCAGGAACACCGGCTTCGATAAAGGCGGATACCATTCGATAAGGCGTCCAGGGTTCTTGCGAACCCGGTTTGAGAGCCAGCCCAATCTGCAGCGGAATCGCAGGCAGCCACAGCGTATGAACGCCAGGCGAATTGTTGGGAAGGATCGCACCGAGGATCGGCGTTTGAGCTTGGTAGCTGACCGTCACGCCGCGGCCTTCTTCGCCGTAGCCTTTGGACAGGATCGAAAGATCCAAACCACGGGTCAGGCAATCGAGGATCTGTTCCATGTTGCTGAGCACGAAGCTGTTCTTGGTCATGTTCGACCGGCACATGTGCTCGGGCAGTCCGGTGCTGGCCGATTGTTGATGAATGAAGTCATCCACCGTTTGCTGCGAGTCACCGACCGGCAAAGCGGCGCTCTCAAACAACTCGGCTGCCTTGCGGCACATTTGCAGCAGGTCGCTGGTGGGCACCTCCAGCAAGGCTTCGCGAGCTTTATGAGCCACTCGCAAATCGCGGCCGACAATGCCTCCGCCAACCGTGCCGATGCGTGCGATCGGTTCACCAGTGTCGAAGTGAACAACGTCGTTGAAATCGAGGGACTCGTATTGTTTGCCCCAACGAAGAGGATTCAGTGTGATCATAGAAGTCGAAATGAAATCGGAGGTTGAGCGAGAGGGAGGTTGATGAGCCGATCAGTGGCGTCGATCAATAGACGCCGACTGTTGTGGCGCTCGCCAATTCGTGGAACGGACGCACGCCACTGACACCATCCCAGGGATAGGTATCAAATGGCTGTTCGCGTTCGCCTTCGTCACGTTCCATGAACCCTGGCACAAAGAATTCATCCGTCAGCGTGTACAGCTTCACGCGGCCGGTTTCCCCGTAGCCCACTTTCGTGTTGTAGTCATCGAACTGCACCACTTCGGTGACGGCTCGTGGTTGGGGGGCGTAGTAGCTGATCTTGTAACCGTCCGCGGCATTGATGGGTTTGCTGCAGGCGAGCCCCATCAAGGTGTTTCCGTAAGTGGGGGTCATGAAGACACCGCCTTCTTCGGGAGAGCCACCCAGCATTTCCTCAACGGCGAAGCGAGTCCATTGGGGAGTGAACTCCGTGCCACCGGAGAAGATTCCTTTGATGCCGACTTCCGCCAGGGAGGTGCCTTTTTCTTCGAGCCCTTCGCTCAAAGATTCAAGCAACTTGGGCGTGGCAAACATGCACTTCACATCGTGGCCGGCGGTCAGGATTGTGATCGCCTGATCGATGCAGTGTTTCTTGTATTCCTCAAGATGTTCCATCCAGCCTTTCTTGATCAACTTCACGACCCAGCGGGGGTCCAAGTCGATGCAGAAGCAGATGCCGCCGCGATGTTGAGCGAGGTGTTCGACTGCCAAACGCAAGCGACGCGGGCCACTTGGGCCAAGCATCAACCAGTTCGAGCCTTTGGGGAAATGTTCGTCCGGCAGCGTGTCGCTGAACAGTTCGTAATCTTTCCAGTGATCCTCGATCACCATTCGGCTTTTGGGGATGCCGGTCGTCCCACCGGTTTCAAAGACATAAACCGGTTTGCCCGCATGTCCTTTGGGGACCCAGCGATTGATGGGGCCACCACGCAGCCATTCATCTTCAAAGTGCGGGAACTTCTTCAGGTCATCGAACGATTTCACATCCGTGAGCGGGTCGAAGTTGAGTTCCGCCTTTTTTTCCAACCAGAACGGAGAGCCCGTTTCATCGCTGAAGTGCCAATGCACTGTCTTGAGCGTGTGTTCGTTGAGTTGATCGAGTGCCTTGGCCGCAGCGGCTTGGACTTCGGGGTCGATTGGGGCGGGAGCACCTTCAACAAGACTCATGGGGGCCTCAGGTGGGAATGGGGCGAGAGGAGGGGGAAGATCAGAGTTTCGAGCATTATGCCAGAAAGGCAAGGTGCCGACGATCGGCGCATGAAAAAAGGCCGCGGGTTGAGACGGTCCCGCGACCTTTGATGTTAGTTCAGATCAAAAAGATGATCAGGGAACAAGTGGGCTGGCAGGTGGTGGTGGAAAGACGTTGTTGTCGTCATCGTCATCCAAAGCGGCTGCAACGATGCCCAAACCGGCCAACGAAGCGATTCCGCCCAGTCCGCCGCCGAAGCCACCGCCTCCGCCGCCACCAGCGTATCCGCCACCGCCAGCGAATCCGCCGCCACCGACAGGGTTACCGAACGAGTCCACTGGGTTGCCGAAGGCGTCCACGGGAGCACCGAGGCCGTCTTCGACGATCATGCCTTCATCGACGATGGTTTCTTCGACGACGATCGATTCACCGATCACGACTTCGTTGCAAGCTTCGATTGCCATTGGCAACGGAGCGACTTGCATGGCGAATTGAGTGCAACAGCAGCAGCAGTTGTTTTGGCGGTGACCAAATCCAACGAACGTTTCGCCACTTGCGTTGACCATGGCGGTTTCTGCGTTGGCAGTTGCTTCGTCGACCAGTTCGAAACCAGCCATGCCCAAACCGGACAAGCCAATTGCCAAGATCGAGTATTCACCGGCTTCGACGCCTGCGAATTCGAACGATCCGTCACGGTTGCTCACAACACGGTCGATGGTTTCGCCGTCGTGAATCAAGAAGATGTTCAACAATCCAGCGTCCGTCAGGCTGCGTCCTTCTGCACCAGCCATGTGGATGCGGCCTTTCATGCCACCGTTGGTTTGGGCGACGCGGAACAGGTTCTCGCCAACGACTTGGCTCGAGATGCCCTTCAGGTCCGCTTTGGCAATCGAAGTCAAGCTGTCTTTGCCGGCAGGTGGCAAGTAGCGAATGATCGACGATTTGATGATCGAGTAGTCGATGCCAGCCGCAGCGATTTCAGCGGTCTTGGGATACATCTCCGACGATGCCATGTCGTCGCTGACAACGTGCATTGCACAGCAAGCGAAGACCCCGTCAGCACGAGCGGACAAGGCGTAAACCCCAGGGTTCACGTCGCTGAAAGTGAATTCGCCTTCGGCGTTGCTCTTCGAACGCAAGGTCTTTCCCGATGCGTCGGTCATCACGACGGTCGCATCCGCAATCGTTTCCGAGGTTCCGTCAGTCGATGGGAGAATCAAACGACCCGAGAGTTCGCCAGCAACAGCAGGGTTCACCCACTGAGGAACTGTCAGGTGATTGTTCAGTTTGACGTTTGAATCCTGCGAGGTCGAATCTTGAGCGACGGCGACGGTCATCGTCATCGCGAGCATGCCGGCGAAGGCAGCAAAGCGTTTCATGGTGTGTCTCTGGTTAGGGTGTCTCAATTGCCTAAAATTCATCTGTCATCGAAAGCAGAGATGGATTCTCCGCCTCCTTGCCCAACAGTCTTGTCAGAATCAACCTAAAAGTCACGGCAAAATCACCGAGAAAATCAAATTCATGGAAGATTGGGTAAGTTGTGCGAACGAAGTGTAGGCAGGATGAGGGGAAGGGACAAGATTCGTTGTGTGAAAGATGGATGAATAGATCGGGGCGCTCCCTTACCGCGATCTTGTGTTGCTTGTGCACGGATTCCCAGAGGAGGGGGTGTTTAAATACTTTCTTGGGTTGGTCGGGCTGCTTTTGAGTGGTGTTTCGCCAGGCGTTGAGCGACTCACGCCCGGAATGCAGTTGGGAAGCTGGGACACCAGGCCTTCTGATTTGGCTGGATCGGAAAAACACTCGAAAAGAAGCGAATGCTGGGGGTTCCCTCTCGAGTGTCACTGGCATCCAGATTTCAGGGCGTGATGTCACTGGAGGGTCGGTTTGCAGGAGGACACTTTGGAATCGGCTGTGTCACCACTCAGGAGGGCATCGTCACGGCGACGCAGACTTCGCAGCGGTTGCGAGCCAATTGGCGGACTTCCAGACGTTCGATTCCCCAGGTGCGAATGAAATTGCACCAGCGTTCGACGTGCGTCGCGTTTTCGTATTCCCCCAGTTTCATTGTGATCAGTAGACCACGGAAACTCGTTTCGCGACTGTCCACCATGTTGCGGACGGTGCTGAGCGTGGCGTCCGGTTTGACTGTCGAGTCGACCAGCAACCACTTGGCGCCGCGAAAAACTCGTCTTGGCAGGTCACCTGCTCGGGCGGGGTAGTGGATGAATCGGGGGTGGTCGGCGATTCGCGGGTCCATCTCGGCTGGGTCGACGCCGATGACTTGCATGCCCAGTTCCAGCAATCGGCCGCAGGCTCCTCCGGGAGCACTTCCGACTTCCACGGCCAAATCACCCGGTCGCATGTCGAATCCACTCCAAGCGATCGATTCTGCCGCTTTGAAGTAGGCGCGGGAAATCGGTTCGTAGGCCGGCTTGATGGGTTGAACACCGCCCGGCCAGCGTGTCGGCAGCGTGGTCGATTCGTGAGTGCCGAAGAACCACTGCGAGGGATCAACCAACACGACGTCCAGGATTCGTTGGCCGTTCTCGGCAATTTGATTTGGTCGAGCACACAGCAATCCTGGGCCTTCGGAGGTTGAACCATCGTGCAGAGCGGACCAGATCTCGTCAGCAACCGCCGCGGAGACTTCGTCGATGCCGGGTTCAAAATCGAATCGACCGATCGCCGTCCGGTCTCGTGGCCAAACATGCAATTGGTCGAATGGCACCTTCTCGGACGCGATCGAGTGTTGCAGCTTCTGAATCATCTCGGACGAGTGATTGCCTTTGGCGGATCCAAGCGATCGAGACGCGGTGCGAATGAAGACCCCGGTAGGTGGTTGTCGATTTTGATCGTGCTTGGCGGTGACAAATCCCGGACGCGAAAAAGCGAGTCGCCATCCTTCGCTGGCAATTTGTTCTTTGACCAAGGTCTCCGCGCCGTGGGCGCAGCACATCATTGCGAAGGAGCTTTTTTGATTGGGGCTTGGCGTCTTTGGATCGGCGGTCAATGGGAATCCGAAGCTGAGGAGTGGGGTTGAGCGATGTCGTCCGACGCCGCGGAGGAGTTCGCTTGCGAGAGCGAATTGTTTTCGAGGTGAGCGAGCACGAGTGCCAAGTCGGCTGGTGTGATGCCGCTGATCCGTTTGGCTTGTCCCAAGTTCAACGGGCGAATCTTGGCAAGTTTTTCTTTCGCTTCGTTTCGAAGCGGCCCGATCCGGTCGTAGTCAAACGAAACGGGAATCGCCTTTTCGGCGTGACGCGATTGCTTGTGGACTTCCGCTTGTTGGCGATCGATGTAGCCGGCGTACTTGACGTCGATGGCACATTGTTCGGCAGCCGCTCGGCCAATGCTGGTCAGTTCAGGGACTTGCTCGGCGATCACATCCCAGGTCACCTCGGGACGACGCAGGTAGACGTCGCCGCGAACGGCTGGACCAGATTCGGGTTGGACTTTGGCTTGTTGTAGCAGCTTGGTCCCGCGTTCAATTTCGGCCAGCTTTTGATGGAACCGTTCGCGGCGATCGGCGTCGATCAGTCCCAGTTCATCGGCTTGAGCGGTCAGCCGACGGTCGGCGTTGTCTTGCCGCAGCAGCAACCGATATTCAGCGCGGCTGGTGAACATTCGGTAGGGCTCGTCCGTGCCGCTGGTCACCAAATCGTCGACCAACACGCCGATGTAAGCGTCTTGCCGGGAAGGCACCCATGGCGTTTTCGAGGCAGCCGAGCGAGCGGCGTTCAGGCCCGCGATCAAGCCCTGGCCGGCGGCTTCTTCGTACCCTGTTGTGCCGTTGATTTGGCCGGCAAAAAACAGACCCGTGACGGCTTTGGATTCCAGGTGCGGCCACAACTGAGTCGGCGGGCAGTAGTCGTATTCGACGGCGTACCCGTATCGCATGATCGCGGCGTTTTCCAAACCGGGAATGCAGCGGAACATCGCGTCTTGAACGTCCCGTGGCAGGCTGGTCGAGATGCCGTTGACGTACACCTCGCAGGTTTGTCGGCCTTCGGGTTCAAGGAACAATTGGTGGCTGGATTTGTCAGCAAAGCGAACGACTTTGTCTTCGATGGAGGGGCAATAGCGGGGTCCGCGGGAATCGATTTGGCCGCTGTACATCGGGGCACGATCCAAGTTCGCTCGGATCAGATCGTGCACGCGTTCGTTGGTGTGCGCGATGTGGCAAGCCATTTGGGGCAAGCCGATGGTATCGTTGAGGTAGCTGAACGGCTGCGGGTCATCGTCACCGGGTTGCTCTTCCAATCCCGAGTAATCGATCGTGCGAGCGTTGAGCCGCGGCGGTGTGCCTGTTTTGAACCGATCCAACGTGAAGCCCATTCGGTTCAGCGCGCCGCTGAGTCCGGCGGTGGTGCCTTCGCCGGCTCGACCGCCCGCGGATTGCGACTTGCCGGTGTGCATGATCGCTTGCAAGAACGTGCCGGTCGTCAGGATCACCGTGGGGGCGTGATAGACCGCGTCGCCGCGAACCCGGACACCGACGACTCGCTGGGTTGCCAAGCGGTCTTGTCCGTCGGCTATCGGTTCGGTGATCAAGTCCTCGACCGTTTCTTGGCGTAGGTCGAGATTGGGCTGGGTTTCGATTCGATACTTGATGAAGTTTTGATAGGCCTTTTTGTCCGCTTGTGCCCGCGGGCTGTGCATCGCCGGGCCTTTGCGGCGGTTGAGCATCCGAAATTGGATGCCCGTGGCGTCGATCGCTTCGCCCATCAAGCCACCCAGAGCGTCGACTTCGCGAACGATTTGTCCTTTGGCGACGCCGCCGATGGCTGGGTTGCAGGACATCTGCCCGACCGTGTCCAGATTCGTCGTCAGGAGAGCGGTTTTGGCGCCCAGACGAGCGGCAGCAGCGGCCGCCTCGGTTCCCGCGTGGCCGGCTCCGATGACGACGACATCGTAGTCATAGCGATTTTGAGGATTGTTCGTGGTCAATGGTTGAAGTCCACAGTCGGGAAAAGCCGATGTTCGAAACACGGATTGTCTATGCGCGGTGCGCTCAAAATTCACGCCCAAACAGATTCTGACCAAACCATGCGATTTGACCAGCACCAAAGTCGATTGATCCGTCGCTCAGCCGCGTTTCAGCGTGCTTTGATTGCGGTCGCCGCCGTGGCGGGATTCGCCGGCGGCGCGGTGACGGAATCGCAGGTCACGTCGGCTCAGGAAGTGGTCGATGTGGTCATGAATTCGGACTCGTTCCAAATTCCCTTCAACATTGCGACGGCTGGGACGGCACCTGCGGAGGTGCAATTGTACGTGGCGGTCCCTGCAAACCAACCCAATCCAGCCGATCTGTCAGAAACAACTCCGGGGAGCTCGCGCGAACCACACTCGGTGCCGTCCCCTCAAGCCAACCCCTACGCGGAAGTTGGCACGCGGAATCTATCGGGTGTGGCACCCGGCCAATGGAAACTGCTCGATCGCCAGCCACCTGACGCTCGCCAGTTTCACATTCGCGAATCAGGTGAAGGGACGTTTTGGTTCGCAACTCGAACGTTGGATGTCAACGGGCGTCCGTATCCACCGGGGCCGATCGTTCCCGAATTGAAAGTGGTGGTGGACACGGAGGGGCCCAAAATCGATCTGCGTGCCGACGCGGATGCGGATGGACGAGTGGTCGCCAAGTTTTCGATTCAAGATGCCACCGAAGTCCGTCAATTGACGGTCCACTATGTCACCGACACGACTCGCCGTTGGCAACTGGCAACATTGGAACGAGAAGGAAACATCGGCCGGTTGCAATTGCATCCCGAGGACGATTGGAAGCAATTGTCGCTGCGTCTGCGGGCGCTGGATCAAGCGGGGAACGAAACGATCGTCAGCGAACTGGTTCAAAAACCGCGGGTCGCGTCGAAAGCCACCACGCGGTTTGCATCCGGACCCAGCGGTTATGGTCCCTCGTTTGGGCAGGGGATTTTTCAAGGGTTTGGCGATCTGCCCGGCGGAGCGTCTCATTCCAACGACGGGCCCGCCTCACTGGATGGACCCGAGATGCTGCCTTTGCCCCCGGGGATGATGTCGGAACCGGTCGGCCCGGAAGCGGCAGGTGCCCCTGGCGGCGGAACACAGTCGGCGGGACAGTCGGCGGGACAGTCGGGCCTGCCTCAGGCGGGGGCGTTTGGCGGTGTGGAAGACATTCGGACTCCCAAAGCAGAGGATTTGCCCGCACCCCATCGCCCGCAAACACCTGCCGAGGCGATGCGTCCGCTGGATGCACCGGCTGCTCCGAGCCAAAAGCCGGCTCCGGGTGCCGACACACCGCTGCTGCCCAGTCCGCAAAATTCCAGTCCGCAAATGCCCGCGCCGCAAGGGCCTGCCGCTCCGCTTCCTTCACAAGGACTCGGCAGTGGTTCCTCCGCCTTGGAGCCCGAGACGCCATTCCATGCGGGGCCATCGATGCCCGAGTCGATTCCCGCGCCAACAGGTCTCAACACAAACGCGCCGTCGCAGTTGAACGCTCCGGAACCGAATTCTCCGGTCGACAAAATTCAAAGTTCAAAGGAGCCGGTGCAGTCGCCTTGGTCGCCGATCACCAACGATCGCGATCGTCGCGATCCGTTGTCGAGCGGCAGTGCTGCT
>NZ_JBICHO010000600.1:0-2976 GCF_043100905.1 Rhodopirellula sp. JB055
TGATCCGATCGACGATCCGATGCGGCAGCCAACGCAACATGAGTTTGCTGCCAGTGTTCGTAAGATGATGGAAACCGTTCCCGAGCTAAGAGCGAGCAGAAATCGAATCGAGCAAGGTGAAGCGGAAATGGCAGCGGCGAAAGCGGAGCTCGCGAAAGAGGTCGACGCCGAAGTCATTGAACAGTTTCTCATGCCTGTTGGCAGCGGTGATACGCTCGAGCAATTCAAAGAATTTCATGCTCGGCACAAGTCAATCACCATCGATCGAGAAAGTTTGTTTGCGTTGGTTGCAGCGAGAAGGGAACTGGCAAGAATTCAAAACGCAGCGTTTCGGATCGCTCGAGAAAATTCGAAGCTAGAGGAAGACAAGCGTCTGCTGACAAGCAAGCTGAGTGAGGCGATCAAGAAAACGAATCAGCAGTACCAGCTTTACGAAGCCAATCGTGAGCAGTGTGTGGCAATCTACAACGAAACGAGTGCCAGGACGGCACAGTTTGCAGTGGGAGCCACACCGGCCAACGTGGTTTTGCAGTGCCGAGAGAAATACGTGCTTTGCGAGATTGATTTCTGGCGAGCGATCGCGGAATACAACAAAGCTGAACGCTATGTGTCTTATTTGGACGGGTCTCTGCTTGCCGAAGTTCAATCCAAATGGGACAGGGAACGATCACCGGCTGAGTCTTCACGAGTATGATTCCGATCGGCGGCATCAGCCGACGGTCACCAAGCAGGTCGACGGGAATGATCAGGCACAACCATCGGATCCATTTCAGCGTTCGCCCCGGTTGTGTGTGAAAAACGTGGCGAACGCCCACGGCTCCCATACCCGATGAAACCTGTGTGCCTGCTTCGCCCACGATCACTGGAGGCGAACCAGACGCGATCGCGTTCCGGCTGACTCAATCAACGGGCTGCGATGCCACGCTTTCGCGTTCGACACTGATTCGTTGCTCATTGCGAGAGCGGAGCGAATTCGAGTTCGCCGTCGATATCCGCATCGCTCGTTTTGACTTGCGAGTCCTGAGTGTCGAGGTAATCACTCAAGCTCGCGTCTTGGTCACCCACGGCGTTCTCGGGTTCCATCAGTCCGCCTGGTTGCGTGGCATCACTCGACAATCGCATCCAGCCAACGCTGCCCGGGGGAATCATCGCGTCGTGAACCATGGCCATGGGTTTGGCGGTAACGTACTCGGGGTTGCGGCAGGCACGATTGCATCCGGAACAACGTTCACAAGGCCGGCTGCCTCTCCAAAACATCAGCTCATCCAAGCAGCTTCGCGACGCGACGAAAACGCGATCACCGGGTTGGATTTGATAGTTCGTTGCGGTGTTTCCCATTTGAACGATTTCGCGGTAGCAGACCGGCAACGTGACGCGGCATTCGCAGGGATCGGTTGGCCGTGCCAGCAGGATTTGGCATGGATTGGCGCTGGATGTCAAACCGCCTGCGGACACGATGGCATCGAGCACGGTTTCAGATCCGGACAGCGGATAGGCACCCGGCGCGTTGACTTCGCCCAGCACATAAAACCGATCGACTGGTTCGAGAAGTCGAACGTTGACGGCGATGGAGTCACAATTTTCGGGCCGTGGTTCTGGTCGGTTCGATTCCGAGCCTTGTTCCCTGGAGAATTGTTCCCTGGCGAATTGTTTGCAGTCGGATTCTTGCTGGCGAATCTGGTGAACGATTTGTTGCTCGATGAGTGATTCCGCTTGTTCGAGATCGCGGCCGGCCACGATGACACGTCCGTAAGGCCCCAGGTCCAATGTTCCGTCGGCCAAGACGACTTGGTCGGCCGGCAATCGCAGGTCGCGTTCCAGATTGATGGGTTCGATCAACAGAGCGTCACCGGGCTGCAACGCTCGCGGCGGCAAGACTTGCTTGGCATTCTCTCGAGCGATTCCGCCTGGGATTCGAGAGGCATCGAGCACCTGTTTCGCTTCGCTGGTGAGCGTCGCACCGGACGGATACAGCGACAGCCCCAGCGTGCTGCAACCGGTGCTGGCCATTGCGAGCAAGCACCCGAGCGTGAACAGAATCTGATGACCAGAAAAACTCATCCTATTACCTCTTGCCGTGGAATCCTTTCCCTACGAACAATCGGCTCAAAGAATAGAACTGACGTGACTGATTCACGAAGACCGTGGTGATCATCACAACCCGCAAACCTCGCCCGCGATTCAAACGCTCACGCGAATCAGTCAGCGTTTTCGCACGCAAGCAGACTTAGAATCCGCCGTCGATTCCATCGACGGCGCCGGCGGTGATTCCTGCCAAGACCAATCGTTGGCCTTCGCGAAGAAGGAAGCGGGCGGTTTCTTCGCGGAATGTTTCGACGGGACGCAGCCGCACGATCGGACTTTGCGTGGATCCCATCACGGCCACGACCAGTGTCCGGTCGCGAAGCAGTTCCGAGACGCTGAGGATCGCAGACGCAGGAAGAAGCGAGCGAAGAGCGTACTGTTGTGCCAATTGGGTAAAGTTTGCCGCGATGTCGCGGTAGTCACCCGTCGCAATCAACGCGTTCAAATCCAAACGGCCGCTACGCAAGTAAACCTTGCCATCCGCTTGCACGAGCGCGTTGTCAGCCCCCAGCCAGAACTCATCCAGCACGACGACACCTTGGCCAATGATGCCTTTGGCTTCTCCTACATCGAATGATTGGTTGGCCAGCGAAATCGGCCCAAGAAAACGGGATGCGGCGAGCAAACCCGGCACCGCCGCACCGCGGGTGTCACCCAATTTGAAATCAAAGCGGCCGAACAGATCATCGATGGATTGAATCGATTTTCCACGCAGCGAAATCTCGCCGGATATTTCACCGCTGGCCAGCGAACTGGATCGACCGAGTTGATCCGTCAAGCGAACGAAGTCCATTCGCCGCGTCTTCCAGTGACTCGTTAGATCAACGCCACCCGAGCGTCCGGATGACAGCAGCAGGCCGCCTTCCAATTGGCCTCCACCGACACGAGAAC
>NZ_JBICHO010000601.1:0-5201 GCF_043100905.1 Rhodopirellula sp. JB055
CCTCCCCACCCCACGATGGCGCCGCCGAATTCCGCGAACAAACGTCTGAAGGCACGCCCCCCCTGCGTGTCCATGTGCCGGCGGACTCAGGGACTGAACACGCTGCCGCGGCGTCCCAACCGAGTCCCGCTCCCTCATCCGGTTTCGCCACCGACGAAATCCATCAACGACTGGTGAAAATGAAACCACGTCTGCTCTGCGAAGCACTCGGACGCGTGCCAACCCGTACCGCGATGCTGTGTTTGTGCGGGCTGCCCAACAAGACCGCAGACTCCGCCATCAACGTGCTCCCGCGACAGCAAGCCAACCAGGTGCGAGCCCAGTTGGCCAACGTGGGATCAATGGAACTGCGTGAAATTGATGAGGCCAAAGAAGCGGTCTTGGTCGCCGCTTCCACCGCTCCCTCCACCACTGCGATGGCGGCGTGACCATGGCATCGATCCTCAAACACAACGCTGGTTTGCACGGTGCAAATCCTCAACCCACTGACTCAAAGGATGAGCGTCCGGACCTGGCCAATCTAACTCCCTCCAGCACCGAGCCAACGACTCGCGCCGGCGTTTCCACTCGCGTTCCTGCCGACCAGGTGGATCGTGTTCAATCCGCGACCGGCGGCGTCGTCGGCAAACAACCAGGCGGCGTGTCAGGCTTGGCCGGTTTCAATCTTGATGATTTGGCCGAAAAAGGGCGTGAAGAACTCCGCCGGGCTCGTGAACAGGCCGCGCAGCTTTTGGCCGAGGCAGAAAAGCATGCCACTGAATTGAAACAGCAGGCGGAAGCTCGTGGCTACGAAGAAGGCGTGAAAAAAGCCTCGCAAGACATCGAGAAAAAGATCACTCAGTTGGCAGAAGCCAAAACCAAATCGCAACTGCAAGCGCTGCAAAACGCCAGCACCAAGATGCACGCGCAGTACGACCAATGGATGCAGCAATACGCGGAGGTGCTGACCGAAACCGCCATCGCCGCAACCGAGCGAATGGTGCGAGCCAACCTGAACGAGGCTCCTGTGCCGACGTCGCTGGCCGAAGCGGGCTATGCCGACAGCCCGCACCAACAGCACCTCTTGGTGCGGTGGGCCAGCGAAGCGTTGCACAGCACTCGATCAGCAGGACGCTTGGTGCTGGCCGTTCACCCTGACATGCTGGCGGAACTGGGCCAACGTTTCGATGAACTTTTGGCGAGCCCCGATTTGCCGGAGGAGTCCTGTGTGATCCCCGACGAAACGCTTCCGGTTGGCGAAGTGGTCGTGCGACAAGAAGGCGGCGAGATCCGCGCGGGACTGCAATCCCAGTTGGAACGACTGCGTGAGGAAATGCTATGAACCTGCCCGCGGTTCCTCAATTGCATCCGCCACGGCTGCCCGATCCCGAAACCATCCGCCAATCACTCGGCTCCTTGGTGTTGTCCCAAATTCGCGGACGTGTCGCGTCGGTGACGGGCGATGCGGTGACCGTCCAAGGCATGACCGCTCCACTGGGCGCGATCTGCGAACTGATGCCACCGGATGCCAAACCAACGCTTGCCCGAGTCATTGGCTTTGACGACACACGACCGATCCTCGCGCCAATGGAAGCGATCTCTGCCTTGGCCGCTGGCGACCGAGTTCGCTTGGTTTCGCGTTCGCTGACGCTGCGCGTCGGCGACTCTCTGTGCGGCCGCGTGATCGATGCCTTCGGACGTCCCATCGACGGAAAACCGCTCAGCGAAGACCTTGTTCGAGTCAGTGCCTCTCGGTCCGCACCCGATTCACTGGACCGCCCTCCCATTGATGAGCCCCTGCAAACAGGCGTTCGAGCCATCGATGCAATGCTGACCTGTGGTGTCGGCCAACGCTTGGGAATCTTTGCCGGTTCCGGTGTTGGCAAAAGCACACTGCTGGGGATGCTCACCCGAGGAACAACAGCCGACCGAATCGTGATCGCGATGGTCGGCGAACGGGGACGCGAAGTTCAAGAGTTCATGCAGCGGGCGCTCGGCGCTGCCGGCCTGAAACGCAGCGTCGTCGTGGTAGCGACCAGCGACAAACCGGCCGCACAACGACTTTCCGCAGCCTGGACCGCCACCGCAATCGCCGAACAATTTCGCGACGAAGGACACCGCGTGCTGTTGCTGGTGGACAGCGTCACTCGTTTCGCAATGGCCCAGCGTGAGTTGGGGTTGGCCGCTGGCGAACCACCGACCACACGTGGCTACCCGCCCAGCGTCTTCAACATGTTGCCGCAATTGGTCGAACGTGCCGGACGAACCACGAAAGGCTCGATCACCGCGTTCTACACCGTGTTGGTTGAAGGCGATGACAACAACGAACCCATCTCAGACACGGTTCGTGGTTTGCTGGATGGACACATTGTGCTGAACCGGAAACTCGCCCACCGAGGTCACTACCCACCAATCGATATTCCGGAAAGCATCAGCCGAGTTGCCAACCACTTGGTGAAGCCTGAAGTCTATCAAGCCACCCTGGGAGTTCGCGAGCACATGGTTCAGTACCAATCCAGCGAAGACCTGATTTCAATCGGTGCTTATCGAGCCGGCAGTGACCCTCGTGTGGACACTGCCATCGCGATGCGTGATCCCATCAACGATCTGTTGCGACAAGACGCGAACGAGATCACTCCCATCGCGGACTCCCAGGCCCGGGTTCTCAAGCTGCACCAAGCCGCTGCCGCTGCGCTGGCTCAACTGAACCAACCGAAGGCTCCCGCCCCCACCCCAGCCTGAATGACTGATTCGGCCGGGTGAATCATCCTTTTCTCTTCGCACTTCACACTCGTTCGTTTCCTATGCCCCCATTTCGATTCCGATTCGATTCCCTGCTGGACTTGCGTTCTCGCGAGCGAGACGAAGCGGGCGCGGAGGTCGGCAAGGCTCTCGAAGCGATCCAGCGAATCAACGAGCAGATTCAAGAAATCAACACACAACGCGAATCGATCCGTACGGCGCAAGCCCAGACGTTGCAGCAAGCCAATGTTTCGGTGGACCAAATGCTGCATCAAGGCCGCTATGACGTTCAATTGCACGCCGACCAAATCTCGCTTCAACAGACACTGGGGCAGCTCAACCAAGAACTCGAGAAACGTCGCGAGAAATTGGTCACTGCAGAAGCCGAAGTGAAACGCCTCGAACGACTGCGTGAAACTCAATTGGCCGAGCATCGATCACTCGAAACCAAGCAAGAACAAGCCGAAGCTGATGACCTGACCTCCGCCCGCGTTCTTCTGCGACGCCGTGAGCTGGCAGCTCAATCCAAGGAAACCAGACGATGAGATTCATGATGCGATCCGTCGCGATGATCAGCACCGCGACCTGTTTGACCTTGATCATTCTGATGGGCTACTTCGCTTCACGCGGCACGCTCAACGTTCGAACGTTGACCAAAATCATTGCGTTGCTCAATGGCATCGACATCTCCGGCAATCAATTGCGACAGATCATGCAGCAGAGCGAAGACCGCGAACAGCCGGATTTTGACGAAATCCTCGACGCGCGACGACGAGATGGCTTGGACAGCGACATCCGATTGCGAAGTCTGAAAGAGGCCAAAAACGACATCGCTCTTCAAATGTCAGAATTGAAACTGCAACGCGAACGTTTTGACGAACGCCGAACCTCGTTTGATCGCAGCTTGGAAGAAATTCGAAAAGGCGCTCAAGACGAAGGACTGCAGGAAGTCCAGAGAACACTCCAGGCACTTGAGGCAGAACAGGCAAAAGAGCAGCTTTTGCGCATGTACGATGACGAAGAAATCGATGACGTTGTCAGTATCATTCAAGCCATGCCCATCGATAAACGAAAAGATATCTTGGCAGAGTTTGCTACGCCGGAAGAAATGGACAAGCTCTACGAGATCCTACGCCGAATCGGCGAAGGAATGCCAACGACCGGACTCATCGACAATGCTCGCGGTGGGTGATTGAGGTCAAGGTGTTCCCACCAGGATCCCGATGATCACGGTGGGGGGACCGCGATGACAACGACCAAACCAGTCCAATCAAGGACCGAGACGACTGTCTCAACAACGACAACCAACAAACGCGCCGAAAATGCGTTTGCTGCGTTCAGCAGTTCCGCTTCCGCGCGAACTGCCAGTCTGATCGAACCGACGTCGGGGTTGGGTGATCCGTTCGCCGAAGTCTTCGCTCGTATCGCGACCACTCCAACCGCGGTCGCCTCGGAACCCACCTCGCCGCCGGAAGACACCCTGTCAACCGAAACCGAAACCGAAGACCACGAGGATTCCAGCGAAGAACAGACCGAAGCGATAGACGATGCCGCTCCAGCGACCGCTGTGACCACGGCAAGCAACTTGACCGAGGAGACGGCCGATGTCACTCCTGCTCAGGAAGCCACCGCCACGTCGAACGAGCCAATCGAGTCCTCGGAAACCCCTGATGAGGTGACTCGTCCTGAATCGTTGGAAGAAACCGAGTCACTTCCAGAGGAAGACGCCGTCTCGGTGGAGGATCCTCTGTTGCTTTCGGAACACGATCCTGAACTCGAAGAAAATGATTCCGATGCCATCGTGTCCGAAGAAGTTGCTGTTCTAGTCAGCAGCGAATCAGAGCAACGTTCTGATGACCACACCTCCAACGCCTCGGCGGATGAAGAGAGTCCGGTCGCGAGTTCAGTCACCTCCACCGAAGAAGTCGCCACGGATGATTCCGGCACCGAGCACGACAACACCGAAACGCGGGGCGAAACCCAATCCGACCACAACACCTCGGAAGATCCTCGACGAACCGAACGCCGACGCTATTCACGTGATGGAGAGGCGGACTCGCAAGACGCTGCACCTCAAACGGCAAGCGACAGCAATCTGGGTGAGGGGAAGATCGCAATCGATGCTTCACTAGCCGCAGCCGGTGACGAATCCGAAATCAGCGAGACTCAACTGAACCAAATGGTTGAGCAGACCGCGGCCAAATCATCGACTTCAGTAGCGGCAGTGGCACCCATCCAAGCCACCACCGCTGCCGCTGCCAAAACAGCGACCAGCGGAACGACCGCCGTCGGATCCACGAACGCCGCTTCCGCGCCAACCGGCAGCAGCGATCCAACCGACCCGATCCACTCATCATCGACATCCGCCGACAAAGCGGAAAGTAAAGTCAAAGCTGGCCTGCAAGCGTCGGGGGCGGACCAAACATCTGCGGTCGCTCGAGCCAAATTGGTCCAACGGGTCAGCCGTGGCTTTCAAACAC
>NZ_JBICHO010000602.1:0-4228 GCF_043100905.1 Rhodopirellula sp. JB055
AGCAGCACCGAACGTCGGGAAGTTCGCCGCCACGCTGAAGGGGCAGCGGTTGGTCAAACGTCACGTACTTGGCATGCGTCAAAGGAGCGTCGGTCCGCACATCGTCGGTGCTAGACAGGTCCTCGTTGGAAGGCTCACCCATGGAGGTTTGGCTTTCGATTCGCGTTTTCCGAAGCGATCTCCCGGAAGCATTTTCGCGGGAGACCCTGTGTTTCGGAAGCAACGTTTCGTTTGCTTCTTCGGTTACGCGGATGCAACGGCGAGAGCCTGTTTCAGGTCGTCGAGGATGTCATCGATGTCTTCGATGCCGACTGAAACACGGATGTACTCGGGGCTGACACCGGCACGACGTTGTTCGTCTTCGGTGAGTTGCTGGTGCGTGGTGCTGGCGGGGTGAATGACCAGCGTTTTGGCGTCGCCGATGTTGGCGAGGTGCGAGCAGAGTTGGCAGGCGTTGATGAACTTCTTGCCCGCTTCCATGCCGCCTTTGATTCCGAACCCGAGGATGGCGCCTTTGCCATTGGGCAGGTATTTTTCAGCCATCGCGTGATGTGAGTGCGATTTCAGGCCGGGATAATTGACCCATTCCACGGCGTCGTGAGCTTCCAGGAACTCAGCCACCTTCATCGCGTTTTCGCAGTGACGCGGCATACGGAGATGAAGGGTTTCGATGCCTTGTAAAAACAGGAACGCTGCGAAGGGGCTCATCGCAGCACCCGTGTCACGCAACCAGTGCGTGCGGATGTGAACGTTGTAGGCGATGTTGCCCATGCCCCGCAGGTGTTCTTCGAAAACAGCTCCGTGATAGGAAGGGCTGGGGCCGCAGAACTCGGGCCATTTTTCAGGTTGATCGGCCCATTTGAAGTTCCCGCTGTCGACGATGCAGCCACCGATGTGTGTGCCGTGGCCACCCAAGAACTTGGTCGTGCTGTAGATCACGATGTCGATGCCGTGTTCGATTGGACGCAGCAAGTAGGGCGTCATCACGGTGTTGTCGCACAGCACGGGGATTGCGCCGTGAGGTGCCGAGTGGGCAGCGTCCGCGATGGCTTTGAAGTCCGGCACATCGTTCTTAGGGTTGCCGATGCTTTCCATGTAAACCAGTCGCGTGTTTTCGTCGACCAGTTCGTGAATTTTTTCGGGGTGATCGGGATCGAAGAAGCGAACTTCGACGCCGAGGTTCTTCAGTGTTTGAGTGAACAGCGTCCAGGTGCCGCCGTACAGCGAGGTGCTGCTGATGATGTTTTGTCCGCTGTGAGCGATCGCCAGGATCGCCGCAGTGATCGCGGCTTGTCCGGAGGCGAAGCACAGTCCCGTGACTCCGCCGTCCATCGCCGCGATGCGTTTTTCCAGCACGTCGACCGTGGGGTTCATCAAGCGGCTGTAGATGTTGCCGAATTCTGCCAATCCAAACAGGGAGGCCGCGTGATCCGTGCTGTCGAATTGATAGCTCGTCGTGGCGTAGATCGGCACCGCGCGGCTTTTGGTCGTTGGGTCAGCGACTTGTCCCGCGTGGAGAGCACGGGTGGCCAGGCGATGATTTTGGGTCGGATCGGCGGACATGCAAAAACTCAATCAGGGATGTTTGAAAGTGGGAAATTTCTGCGTTGGGAACGCAGCAGGCTAACAAATCGTTCAGCGATTGTCGCCAGCCAGCTTGATCAGCTTTTCTGCTCCTCGTCGCAGTGTGCCATCACTGGCCGCGAAGCTGATTCGGAAATGAGAATCGTGCTGGCTGAAGATCTTGCCGGGAATGATCAGCAGTCCGTCGGCGATGGCGCGTTCGACAAACGCTGTTCCGCCTTCGTTGCCCGGGGCTTTCGGGAACAGGTAAAACGCGCCGCCGGGGCTGGTGAGTTCAAAGTGGGGCGACAATTGTTCGACCATGAAATCGCGTTTTCGGCGGTAATCGTCGATGTGGCCGTCCAGCGAAACCTCCATTGCTCGCAAGGCACCCCACTGGGCGGGCTGGGGCGAACAGACAAATGAATACTGTTGAATTTTCATCATCGTCGCGATGATTTCGGGCGGTCCGTGAACGTAACCCACTCGCCACCCCGTCATCGCGTGCGATTTGCTGAAACCGTCGATCACGATGGTGTCTGGGTTGGTCGTCGCGGGGGAAGCGAAGTCGCTATCGTAGAAGAACCGGCTGTAAATCTCGTCTGACAGCAGCGCGATGTTGTGCTTGGCGGCCAATTCGCCAACGTCCCGGAGGTCTTGTTCCGACGCCGTCACCCCCGTCGGGTTGGCGGGGCTGTTGACCAGAATCATCTTGGTCTTGGGCGTGATCGCGGCTTCGATCTTGGCTGGATCCAAGCGGAAATCCGGGTAGGAGTCGACCGTGACAGGGATCCCGCCACACAAGCTGACCAGCGCGGGGTACATCACGAAATACGGGTCCAAGAAGATCACCTCGTCGCCGGGGTTGATCATCGACAGCATCGACAGCACCAATCCGCCGGATGTTCCGCTGCTGATGAACACGTCTCGGTCTTGACCGGGGTACTTCGCGTTGACTTCCGCCAGCAGTTTTTCTCTGAGAGGAGCGATGCCCTGGGTGGGCGAGTAGGCGTTTTTGCCAGAGCGAATCGCGTCGATGGTGGCGTCTTGGATCTCTTCGGGGACGTCAAAATCCGGTTGCCCGATCGACAGGTTGATCGGGTCTTTCAGTTTCGCAGCGAGATCGAAGACTTTTCGAATTCCGCTGCTATCAAAGGAGGCCGTTCGATCCGCGATCCAGGGATGCATGTTGACTCGTTGTCAGTGGATGGGGGTTTGGCACCGTAGCGGAAGTCGTCGAGACTTCGTCTAGGGCTTCGGGACTTCGTCTAGGAAGTCGAAGCTCTTGATGAGTTTCGCTACTCAAGCAAATCACGCTCGTTTCGCGAATCAGGATATCATTCGCTTCGGGTTTCGGTAGTCCGCGTTTGGAGGCCAAATCCCGTCGATTGACACCGCTGCCCTGTTTCGTCCAGGATTGCAGCAGGGTTGTCGTGGAGCGGTTGGCAAAGCGGACGGGGAAAAGCGTGCTGCGAGGATGGCGAAAACGGAATGAGCGAAATTCGATTGATCGAGCCGGTGGTCCGTTTCTGCGCCGTGATTTCCCGGCACGAAGAGGCACGTCAGTGGGCAAAGCAGCGTTTGGCGGAGCGGTGGGGCGAACTCGGTGAGCTCGGCACTCCCAGTCCCTTCGAAGCCGGGGGGTTTTACAAACCCGAAATGGGCGATGGTTTGACGAAGGAACTGATCGGAATCGCCGATTTTGCCGATCCGGCTGGGTTGGCGGATTGGAAGAACACCACCAATGACTGGGAGGCCGAATACGCTGCATTGGACCGGCACCCTGAGCCTCGCCCGTTGAATTTGGATCCCGGTTACGTCAGTCAGGCCAAGTTGGTGCTGGCAACGATCAAGGACCGCGATCATCGGATTTATCTGCGAGACGGGATCTTTGCCGAGGTCACGTTGAACTATGTTGGTGGCCGTTGGATTCACCACCGATGGAGCTACCCTGACTATCGCATCGAAACGGTGGCTCAGTTCGCGGCGGCATGCCGGGCCCGACTGCGTCAGCATTTGAAGGCAACGGGTGGGTTTCGTGTTGGGGTCAAGAAAACCCCCGGTGCAAAGTCCGTGACGGGCTCTTGAGGCTCGTTTTGCCTGACGCTGGAATCCGAACGATTTTCATGGCAACAAATCCGCTGAATCCTGGTTTGGGTGGCAAACCAAACGGGTTGCTCTCGCGTAGCAGCCTGACCGAAGGTTCATTTCGTACTTTTCTCGACACGAGTCGCCAAGCATGATTGCTGGGTCCGCTATTTCACTGTTCTCCGATTTTGCTGGCGTTGAATCGGGTTTGTTGCCAGTTGCTCAGGTCGGCAAGTGGCTGCCCGTTTTTGTGACCCCTCTTTGGGTCCTGTCGGTCGGGTTGCTTCTCGGAGCGTTGGTGACCGCGGTGGTCCACGGCGTTTTGAGTGCCTTGTCGTTCGTGCCTGGCTTAGGCAATCTGGCGGACGATCCCAAACGTGGCGTCACGCTGTCACTGATCGCCGGTGCGATTTTCTCGGTCGTGCTGTGTTACTTCTACGTGCCTCAGGGCGGCGAGAACGGCCAGCTTCTGTTTTTGCCGCTGGTGACCTTGGGCATGATCCTGGGGTTTGGGCTGATCTACGGAATGTGGCATCGGACTCGATCCGAGTGGATGTCGATTCTGGGAGAAGGTGTC
>NZ_JBICHO010000603.1:0-24145 GCF_043100905.1 Rhodopirellula sp. JB055
ATTGGCAACCGCGATCGTGACCGCCATTCCCAGAATTTGCCGGATCTTGCGTTGTTCGGTCGGAGGCGTTGGGCCCCGATGGATGGGACGCCGAAACCATTGCCAGATTAGGAATGGCCCCAAGCACGAAAGACAAGCCACAAGCAACAACTGCGTCGCGATCGATAGCATGGACTGCCACGCGAATGCAATCGCGATCACATTGACGAGCAGGAAGCACCCCACGCCCATTCGACAGCTTCGTGTACGCCGTCTGGAACGGTCCGCTGCAGGCACATGAATCAGCGACAACCAAGTGCCCAACGCAGCCCAACTCGCGGTGAGTCCACCAAGTGAACTCGCCAGAAACAACTGGTCCTCGTCCGCCAAATTCTCGATGTTCTGAGTCCCGCCAAAACTGATTGCGACAATCGAGAGAACAACGGACCAAACCAAGCACCATCCCAACAGCACCCCATCGACTTGATCCTCCTTCGGCGACGAGTCATTCATTCCAAACTCTGCTCGCGAAGCGAATCAATCGATTGAAACTGAAGTGGCAATTCACCATCGCGACGGTCGACGATTTGTTCCAAGATTCGGGGGTCAGTCTGCGAAGACTGGAATCGGACTTCGCCAGATCCGAATAAAAAGTGGGCACCTCCGGGGTGGCGACTCCCGACCGAACCCACCGCCGATGCAGGTGGTTTGGCAAAGCGATCGTCGGCGGTTTGAATTCCCGCGCCAACATTCCGCAGCGTGGCACGGGTCCCGCTCAACCACCCAAGATCATCCAGCCGCAACAGTTTTTCCGACACAAACGCGGTGTTCGCCAATCCATCCGTCACATCGTCACGCGTGATCGCGACGTTGAGGAGAAAGACACCATGGTCGCTCTCATCGATGGATTTTTCAGTCGGGTGATGCAGCCCAACGTAGCTGCTCGCGTTGTCCGGCGTTCTTTCGGCAGATGGACACCGAATCTGCGGCACACTCAATTCCAATACAGGCCGATTGACCTCGTCGTAAACGCTGACCGAACGAAGGATGCGATCACCAATCACAGGTTGGTCCATCAAGTCCATCAACCGCCCCAACCAATTGTGATGGTTCCCCACCGCGGTGCTGGCGATCGGTCCGGCGATCCCATCGTTTGGATCCAAGACCGTTCCCACAGGAAAGTGCATCCAACGATCATGATAACTTTGAATCGCCAAACCAATCGGGATCATTTTCGATTGACAGGCCGTTCGCCGAGACGTTTCGCGAATCGATTGGAGCGCCGGTGTGAGCATCCCAACCAGGACCCCGATGATCGCGATCGTGACCAGCAATTCGACCAACGTGAAGCCGTGCTTTGTGCTGCCGAAACGAGCGAGAAGTTTTGATTGGCGAACGTTCATGGGTTGCCTCGTTGTAGACGTCGGATCGACACGCCAGGCCGGTTGTTGCGAACCAACGTGGCTTCGATTTGGTTGGGTTGGTCACTGGAAGTGATGACTTTCACATCGATCCAGACTGCTGCGTCTTCGTCGACAGGCAGGCGGAGATCAGACTCGAGTTCTTCGCCCAGCGACTGAGCGGTCTGAATCGCGGATTCGAGCACCGCGATGGATTGATGATGCAGATCATGTTGTCGTGATTGGGTCGCCCGTCCACCCGTTGCGATCGCGAACGTTCCAACCAGCAGCGCCAGCGCGAGCACCAGCCCCAACGCGGCCAGACCACGGCGAGTTGGCAAAGGATGTCGACAAGTCATTTGGCGACGAAATATTTGGCGAGATGTAGGTGTCAAAATCAACGGGGCATCCTCGGGGCGGCCAGGATTTGAATCGGTTGATTGGGGCGATCGGGCAACGTAACGGTCAACTCGACCAACGATGTTTTTCGTTCTGAATCAGTGCCGTCTTGCGAAAGTGGCTGCAACCGGAGTTCGACCTGCGAACGTTCGTTGATCAGGTAGCGGTCGGATGCTTTCACGGCCTCGTCAGTGGATGGGGAAGTGGACTCAACGGTACGAGCAAAAGCGGGTTCGGAACCGAAGTCGTACACGATTCGTGAATCGGAATTGCTGAACTCGAGGACTAACTGCGAACCATCCATTTCAACGTGATCGGAACCCGCAACATCCCGCCGGATGTCATTCGCCAAGCGTCGAATTTCTTGCCGGCCGAGCGTGGCCACGGTCGCGTGTCGGCTGCTGGTGCGAATAAATGACACCAATCCCAACGTCCCGCCCAACATGGCGACGACGACGGCTAGCGTGACCAGCGTTTCAATCAGGGTGAAGCCGTGTCGATGATTCATTCGTCTGGCTCCATTCGCCACACATGATGCTGCAGCGGTTGGGAATGGACGGTGGTCTGGACCGTCAAATGCAATCCGTTTCGGGACTCCGTTTCAAAAGGCTCAATTTGGATCTGAATCTGGGAGTTTGGATCGCGTTGCTCGACAACGCCCGTCAAGTCCTCGTAAGCAATCAATGACAGTCGTTGAGCTTCATTTTCAATGGCGAGTTGCCGTTCCAAGCGATCCGTGGAGACACGATCGAACGTGCGTCCACTGTGATGCATTTGCACAGCGAACCCAGTCGAAATGGCGAGGAACGCAACCCCAAACATCGTTTCCATTAAACTGAAACCATGGCGTGCGTTCGTGCGTGATCGGTTGGAAGAAGCCGCTCTCATTCGTTCAACTGAATGCCCGGGTGAGTGTGGTGAGAAAGGAAAACACGGCCACGATGTGAGCCGTCACATAGATTCCTACGAACACCGTGGCCAGCGGGACCAACCACGACATGCGAAGTTTCCATCGTAACGATCGACGCCGCATGATGTTGTCGACCAATTGATTGATTGCGGAGGGCAGGTGATGGTTGCCGGCTGCGCTGATCAACCAGGACTGTTCTTTCGATGTGACCACTCGCGAATTTCGAAGGGCGACCGGCAAGGAGGTTCCATTCTCGATCAACCGGGACGCTTTGCGGCAACGTTTGCGAATCCAGCGAACCCGAGACGATTGCGCCGCAAGGGACAGCAACTCAGGTTCAGCGTGCCCCGCACGAATGCCGATGGCCAGTGATCGCAAGATCTCGCAACGCCAGCGAGCGATCGCGTCTTTTCCAAACCATGGGATCCAGCGGATCAACCAAGTCGGTTGCCAGCGAATCAAGATCGCCATCACGAACCAGATCGAAAGGACGATCATCATCGCTTCATAGACCGTCGTGATCGTTTGCACCACGCCACCGAAACTCGAACGCGAACTGACGAACTCGTCCCCAAATTCATCAAACAGTTTGATCAAGTGCGACCGAAACAAGGTTCCCATGCCCCATGCCAAAAACATTGTGGCGAGGAGGTAAATGAATTGTTCGGCAATGATGGGGGCGGACGCCGGAGTGGTGGCGTCGATGTCTTCGAATCGCGACGTTTCTTTCACGGACGCGGCAGTGGATTGCGGCTCAGCATGCTGGATCGCCGCCAGGGTGTCAGCCGACACGGGAAGCTTGGATCGCCGAACCGCACGGACCAACGATTCACCACGCATCAATCGGGCGGAAAATGATTTCGCTTGGCAGGCGATGCGACTGGTCGAACCATCGGCGAGCGATTCTGCCAGCACGGGGTAGGAAGCTCGCGTGCCCGCCGCCAATCGCATCCAACGGTTCAACGAATCCGCTTCGTCGAGGTAAATCCATCGACGGGCAACGAACAACGTCCCCAAGAGCATTGCCAACAACACAAAGGTGACCGGGTGAGGCGCCGAGATTGCCAACGCCACCACGCAGGCCAACCAAAACAACCATTCAAAGAACGCAAACATCCGAACCGTCCTCGGGCGGAACCGCGGAGCCGGTTTTGCGATCAGATTCCGCTTGATGGTTCGCAAGGTGGCAGCGAACAGTCCGCAAACGATGGCAATGCCAAGGAAGATGAATTGATGTGACACTGCTAGCTACCACCACCCGAAGAAGGTCAGTCCATTGATCATCGAAACAATGGCTGTGTTCGCAGCCAAGATCGCGAAACCAGCCGTCAGCACCGCCCCGATCAGCCCGATTCGAAACAGATTCCGAACACTGCGTTGAGATCTGGACTCGATCAGAGAATGACTGTCCAAGGCAGCCTGGTGCCACATGCGAATGGTTTCCTCCTTCGACAATTGACCTTGGCCGAGCGCAGTCACCGCTGCCAACGGATGATCCTTGATCGGAGGGTGACTCAGAGCATGTTCCCAAGACTGTCCGGCATCGATTCGCAGAGCCACATGAGCGGCCCAGTTTTGAAGCGGAGTGAAACGCGATTCCTGGGCGGCGAATCGAAACGCGTCTCCGTAGGTTTGCGATCCAGCCACGGACCGAAAAATCGATTCGCAAAAATCCGCCAGAGCAATCGTTTGAATCGCTCGTCCGACACCAGGGATCTTGGCTGCGACCGCAGACAGCCACCAAGGCAAACGGCCGCGAAGAGAAAGCTGTACCAACAACCATCCCGCCAATGCGATCACCGCCGTCCCCGCGTAGATCCACATCATGGTTTGCATCCAAGCCACCGCGACTTCTTCCTCTTCCCAACCGACGTAGTAGACCGCTCCTTCGCAAATCTGTGCGACCGCGAAAAGTAAAAACGCTCCGACTGCTAACGCCGAAAGCAGGTACAGCAGGCTGAGCGTGGACGCTTGCGAAAGGCTGGAACGCCCGTTGTCACGGATGGCGGCCCAGGTCTCCACTTCGGCTTGGTCAGCGATGCTCCAGTCACTCATTGAGGGATCTCCCCATTCGCGTCCAACAAGGGCGAATTCGCGGCCTGCAACAAAACAATGATGATCACGATCATCAGGATCCAAGCGATCCAGTGAGGAACGTTCTGCAGCCACCAAGTTTGCTGTTGATTCGCTCTTCGTTCGTGCAGTTCACTCAGTTTGCGCAGGTCATGAGCGACCGTTTGCGGATCGCGTTTTCCGGCCACCAAGTCGACGACGCACTCCTTGATAGGAGCGGGAGCCTCCGGTGGGATTTCGAGCGAGTGCTCGGAGGTCGCGCCGCGGCGCACGTTGGTGGCGACGTTCTTCCAGCCTCCCGGTGCTCCACATGCGGCGACTTCTGCGGCACACTCGATCGCTCGCGCGGTGTCGATGTTCGCGTCAGGGATTTCGATCTGAATCGCCAACCATCGACAGAACGACGCCAGGACGTGAGAAGGCTGGGCACGTCGATTCGAACGTCTGATTCCCCAGTGAATCCAAACGGCAAAGCACGCCAGGACACTGATCACAACGAAGGCGGCGAGGACGTAGTTCTGCACAAATGCCTGGCAAATTTCCGTGACGGAAGGAGCCAAGGGCGATGGGATGGGTTCGGATTCCGAAATCGCAATCAAGATCCATGGCAACACGAAGAACGCCACCACCGCTGCAACCAACATGTTGAGAAGCGGGTTGATGGCAGTCAACCAAACCCTTCGTTGTTGGTCCTCGCGTTGCCGTATCAAACGAACCGTTTCGTGGATGGGCTGCGTCGATCCTGTTTCTGCCATGATCTGCATGGCGACTCGAATGGGCGTTTGATAGGGCAGCGAAAGCGAAGCCATCGCGACCGAAGGGGATTGCCCTTGTTCGATTCGCGTACGAACAAAATTCGCGGCGCGACCGAGACGTCCGAGCGCCACGTCATTCAATCCGGCCAATCCTGAAACGAGCGAACGTCCGGAGTTGGCCATCGCAGAAACTTCCTCCAACAACATCGCGAGCGACTCGTCGTTGAGTTGGACAGAATCGGCGGTGGAGGCAGGCGTTGGAGCGGAATCGCTGGTCATGAACGGTGTCCCAAAACGCGGAACACTTCTTCTCGATCCGTCACCCCCGTTTCGATCAAGCGTTCGGCTTGGGCTCGCAGAGATTCGTTGCCCGCGTCTTCAATGATTCGATCCAGCTCGGATGCGGGAAGCTGATTGGCCAACGCATTGAAGATGGCCGAACCACACTGAGAATCGTTCAGGTCAACCATTTGAGCGATCGGAATCCGTCCGGCGTAGCCCACACCGTGACACTGGTGGCAATCACTGCTCGTGTCGTCATCGCAAGCATCGCATCGTCGCCGCAGCAATCGTTGGCACATCACTCCACGGAGTCCGCTTTGAATCGCGAATGTCGGCAGGTTCATTTGCACCAACCGACGCAAAGTTCCTCCCACCGTTCCCGCGTGAATCGACGAGAAACACAGGTGACCCGTCATCGATGCGGCCAGCACGGCCTCGGCGGTTTCCACGTCCCGGATTTCGCTGACCAACAACACCTCCGCGTCCTGACGAACAGCGGCCCGCATGGCGGATGCCAACGTCAAACCGCTGCTGGATTGCAGTTGGCTTTGACTGATCGAATCGATCACCGATTCGATCGGGTCTTCGATCGTCAGCACGCTGCGTCGGAATTCCCCGCTGGCGATGTGTGACAGGCAAGCGTACAGCGACGTCGTCTTCCCGCTTCCCGCAGGCCCGGCGACCAACAACCAACCATCGCGAGCGTCGCAAATGGTTTGCAGACGAATTCGTGTGCTTTCATCGAGCCCAAGTTCATGCAATTGCCGAACGTTTTCGCGGTCTTCCATGATTCGAATGGCAGCCCGATTGCCATGCACGGTCGGGAAGACCCCCAAACGCATTTCACGTTCGGTGACGCTTGCGTTGCGATCTGCGTCGCCGCTTCGCCATCGCAGCGGACCTTCTTGTGGAACGCCCATTCGATAGGACGGCAGTCCGGCCAGTGCCATCAGTCGTGCCACCGGATCGCTCTCGTCACTCCGCGGAAACGACTCGACCGTTTGCAACACGCCATCGATTCGAAAGGAGATCTCCCATGACTCCGCGCGAGGCTGAAGGTGCACGTCGCTGGCACCGCGCTGAATCGCGGAGGTCAAACAGTTCTGGATCACTTCGGTGGCGAAGTTCGGATCCGAAGAGGACAGACGAGACGCGGGGCTGATCACCGTTGAAAGTTCTCCTGCTAAAATCTTGGGCACGAAACCGCCACGCGCCGCGGAACGTTAGACTAGCGGATTCCCCCGAGGGAAGTATGCGATGAGCCGAAAAAGTTCCGAACAAAACGACAGGCTGGAAGCCGATCCCACTTTCTATCTGTGCGAGGATGATATGACGCGATCACAACATCGAAACGGATTCACGCTGTTGGAGTTGCTTGTTGTGACGGGCGTCATCGGGATCTTGATCGCGCTGTTGTTGCCGGCGGTGCAAGCGGCACGCGAAGCTGCCAGGCGGATGAGTTGCTCCAATAACTTCAGCCAGATCGCTTTGGGCGTGGCGCAGTACCACGATGCGTTTGGGCATCTGCCGCCGCATGGAACGGGGACCTTCAACAACGCGAATGATCCGCTGACGACCAATCAGTTTCGATTGAGTTTTCTGGTTTCCATCACGCCTTTCGTTGGCCAGGTTCCTCTCTGGGAAGCGATCAACGAAAGCCATGAGGGTGATCCACCGCAGGGTGACAGCAATGTGGAAGAGAACTACTACTCTGGATATGACTATGACGAGATGGACTTCGGAGGTCTGGGCGGGGACGGGGGCGAGGGCGAAGTGCGACACACCTACTCGCCCATGGGCCCCGCACCTTCCATCTCCGCCTACGAACCGTGGCGGAATGAGATGGGGACATTTCGTTGCCCATCCGACCCAGGAATTGGGTTCCCTGCACTCGGGCGCACGAACTACGCCGCGTGCCTTGGTGACGCGATCCAAGGGTTGGACGAAGGGTTGTGGGCGCACGACGGAACCGCTTGGTCACCCAGCGGCAAATAGCAAAAGGAAGCGACCGGTCGCGGCATGTTCGTGCCTCGCATGATCACCTCTTACGACGACGTGAGGGACGGGTTGTCATCGACGATCATGCTGGGCGAAATCTGCACCGACCTGGGCGACAATGATATACGCACGACGCCTTCACTGAACAATGGATGGGGTGGTGGGGTTTTGGATGACGCGGGGATATGCCGGACACAGCAAGATCCAGACCGGCCCATGTTTTGGGATGCCACAGCGGGGGCGGTTCAGCTTTCATCCAACGGCTCCCAAGGACGTGGTTATCGTTGGGCCGACGCGTTGCCATTGATGACTGGATGCAACACGACATTGGCACCTAACGAAGCACTTTGCTTTGGAGGAGACGAGACCACGATTGGAACGTTGACGATGAGTAGCCGTCACCAGGGCGGCGCGCACGTTGCGATGGCGGACGGTGCGATCAAGTTCTTCACGGACTCGATCGACGCCGGTTACGACAATCCCTCAGTCATTCTTGGCGGAGAAGGCGAGCAGGCACCTGGGAATCCCAGTAACTTTGGATTGTGGGGTGCACTTGGAACTCGCGATCAGGGTGAATTGATCGATAGTGAGTTTTGACGCGAGAGATGAACTGACAAGTCAACACGTCTGCGTCCAATTTCAATCGCAATCGCATCAAGCCTTTCGAAGTTTCAAAGCTGGCACGCAAACAGTTGGGGACAACTGTTCGACTCTGAATTGCCGAAGCGGCTTCATCGTGGCACTCTAAAGTTGGTCGGTCTGGAACGTATCCCCTTGGTTCAGGTCACCGGTTTGCAAGCCTTTGGTGAACCAACGCAGACGTTGTTCGCTGGTGCCGTGGTTGAATGTTTCGGGTTGGACGTAACCACGACTGCGTCTTTGCAGCGTGTCGTCACCGATGGCTCGCGCGGCCGTCATCGCTTCTTCGATGTCACCGTCTTCGATGATGCGGTATTTCTTTTCCGCATGATGCAGCATCACGCCGGCGAAGAAGTCCGCTTGCAATTCCAACTTGACGGAATACTTGTTGTATTCCACCTCCGGAACCCGCTGCCGAATTTGATCCAGTTGATCCGTGTAGCCGAGCAGGTTTTGGACGTGGTGGCCGACTTCGTGAGCGACCACATAAGCTTGGGCAAAATCCCCCGGTGCACCGAGTTGGCGAGCGAGCTGGCCAAAGAAAGAGGTGTCCAGGTAAACCTTCTCGTCCGCCGGACAATAGAACGGTCCCGTGCCGCTGCTGGCCATGCCGCACCCGCTGTTGACCTGGTCTTTGAAAAGAACCAGTGTCGGTTTCTTGTATTCGCGGCCGGCCTGGGCAAACAGATCCGTCCAGACGTCTTCGGTGTCGGCGAAGACGGTGCTGACAAATTCGCCGGCTTCGATTTCTTGGGGTGTCAACTCGACTTGGCCGCCGGCACCTCCTGGGGCAGGTTGCTGAGCGGCTTGTTGCAGAAACTGCTGTGGATTGCCGCCAAGCAAACCGATGATGATCGCGATCACGATCACGCCAATTCCACCGCCAACGACCGCGCCACCGCCGCTGGTTCGACGATCTTCCACGTTGTCACTTTGTCGTCGTCCACGCCAACGCATGCCGCACCTGTTGTTTGATTCGTTTCGAAAAGAGAAGGGCGCTGATCCCAACGGGAAACGCTCGCGAATTGTCACACAATTGTTCAGGTGAGAAAAGCGTTTGGTGGGCGAAGTGCGGGCAGGAAAAAATAGGGAGATTGATCGTGTGGAGTGGTCTCGTACCGACCTGCCTCCGGCTCAGAGCAAAGGTTAGGTGGAAACACCCAGTTTTCGTTGGATTGCCGCGAAACGGCTTGTGACCTAGGTTTGGCGTGAGAATCAGCGATTCAAAGGGCCAGCGAGACAGGCCGCCCCCCTCACTTGGCTGTTCCTGGATCGTGCTTGGCCGCTATCAGGGTAAGATAGCCAACCGATTCCGCCCTCTTTTCAATTCGCCGGTATGCCATCCTCTTCGTTGCTGATCCGATTGCCTGCTTTATCGATTGTGGACCTCATCGGTGCTGACGCGACTGCGATTCTGCACAACTTGACCACCAACGATGTCAAGCAGCTCACGCCTGACGTTCCGAACCGCCTGGGGTTGGAAACGTTCATCACCAATGTACGCGGCAAGTGTTTAGGTCACGTCATCGCGTTTGCCACCGAAAACGGGTACCGATTGATCGGAGCCCCTGGCGCCGTGGCGACCGCCGACAACGCCCCTCCAATGCGTCAGTCGCAAGCGATCGCGGAACACGCCGACCGCTACACGATTCGCGAAGACGCCACCCCCGCGATTCGCGATGAAGAGCTGGCCGCTTGGATGGTCATTGATGCAGACACGGAACCGGCCCAGACGACTCCGCCGCCCAGCATGACGACGCAAAACGGCATTGATGCGTTTCAGGTGCCATGGGTGAAGTCAGGCACGTTGTTTCTGCTGCCTGTCGCAAGCTCCTCGGAACCCCCGGCACAGATCGCTGAAAGTCTGGGAAAGGATGCGAATTCGCTGACCGTTGCGGACGAAGACGACTTCCACGCTCATCGCGTTGCCGCCGGGTTCCCTTGGTATGGGATCGATTTAACGGATGCCCATTTGCCGCAGGAAGCCGACCGAGAAACGCAAACGATCAGCTTCACCAAAGGCTGCTATTTGGGGCAAGAAACGGTGGCTCGCTTGGACGCATTGGGGCAGGTTCAAAAAAAGCTGGTGCGTTGGAAATTGTCCGGAATGCCAGCGGGTGCAGCCCCGGCGACGGACGACAAACTTCGCGCCCAGAACGCTTCCGAAGATGCCAAACCCGTGGGTCGAATCACCAGTGTGGGACGCATCAACGATCGGGGCGAAGGATTGGCCATGGGGTATGCTCGCCGCAGTGATTTTGAGGCGGGATCGATCATGGTGGGTTCGATATTGGCGGAAAACGTGGGCGAAGTCGCTTACACCGCAGAAGTCCTGGCTCCCGTGCGAGGAGAATCGCCGGAATGAACGATTTGACGCTCGAAGAGTTCGCCGATCTGCTGGAACTCGTTCGCCAAGGTGACGACGACGCCACCGCTGTTCTCTGGGAACGCTACTTCCAGCCCCTCGTTCGGCTGGCAGGAACAAGATTGCCCAAGAACCTTCGGCGGTCTGGCGACGAAGAAGACATTGCGCTTTCCGCGTTTCATAGTTTCATCGCAGGAGTTCGGCGAGAAAAATTCCCTGATTTATCAGGCCCGGACAATTTGTGGGGGCTACTCATTACGTTGACAAGCCGCAAAGTGAACGCTCATTTGCGCCGCCAAACGCGGCAAAAACGCGGTGGCGGTCAGGTTCGTGGCGAGTCAGTCTTTCTGGACGCGTCGGGGGATTCCGGCCGAGCAGGATTGGAACAGTTCTCAGGACGGGGCGAGGCAGACAACGCTCCGCCCGACTTGAGATTGGAATTGGCCGAGGCGTGCGAGAAATTATTGGACGATTTGCCGGACGAGCAATTGCGCGAAATCGCAGTGATGCGAATGGACGGATTTTTGGTAGACGAAATCGCGACCAAACTGGCCGTGAGCAAACGAGCGGTAGAACGACGATTGCAATTGATACGAAAAACTTGGACAGAAGCGGCGGAGTCCGTCCCGGACCAAACATAGAAGCGGTGCCAAGCTGTCGCACACACTCTTCGATCAGAGAAAGCTACGGAAGTGATTCGCGATGAATTTAAGTGATCTGCCCGCCCGCGAATTAGCCCGCCTCGATGCGGTGTGCTTGGAATATGAATCCGCGCTCCGACAAATCGCGCAAGGGGAACCCGCGACCTCCGATTTGGTCAGCATTCAGTCCCTGGTCGAACGACATGGCGGTGAGCACGCGGATTTGCTGCGTTCTGAATTGGAAGCGATCCGAGCCGAAATTGACGGCGATTTAGGCGTTCATGGTGATTCAGGCGAACTGACGCAGGTCTTAGCGGCCGCCAACGACACGCCCTCGCGAAACGCAGTGGCCTTGGACACGCCCGCCCTCGATCCGGTGGAAATGAAAAACGCGATGCGTTCGACGCCTTCCGCCGAGGCTCGTGTGAAACGTGCGTTGGCCAAAGTCGACGACGATAGCGATTCACTTCCTGCTTTGGGGACTGAAATCGGTCCCTATCGATTGGACGGCGTCTTGGGACGAGGCGGAATGGGCGTGGTCTATCGCGCCACCGACACGCGGCTGGAACGCAGCGTCGCGGTCAAAATGCTGTCCATTGACGGGCACCCGAACTTGGTCGAACGTTTTCAACGGGAAGCCAAAGCCGTGGCATCGTTGACGCATCCCAACATCGTCGAGTTGTTCGACGTGGGCGTGCATGAAGGAATGCCCTACGCGGTGATGGAACATTTGCGTGGCGAGACGTTGATGCGACGCATGGAACCGCGGCGAACCGAGGTGGCACCGGTCACGACGCAGATGGTGCGGGTCTGGGGCAGGCAACTCGCCGAAGCCCTGGCAACCTCGCACGCAGCCGGGGTGATTCACCGAGACCTGAAACCCGAAAATGTGATGTTGGTCGGACGCCGCAGTGGTTCGCCCAGCCCGTTGCCGGCGACCACCAACACGATCAGCGGTCACACCTTGGCAACGCAGCCTTCGAGTGAGAATTCACTGCCATCGGTCAAATTGTTTGACTTTGGTTTGTCGCGTGTCGGCCGCGCTGTGTTCGGTCCTGGTGAATCGGATCCCGAGAACCCGCACGAAGATGCAACCGGCGACGAGGCCGGCGATGCGAAAACGCGGGCTGGAATGATCTTGGGAACGCCAGGTTACATGGCCCCCGAACAGGCTCGCGGCGAATCAGTCACGCCTGCCGCCGACGTGTTCTCGCTGGGATGCGTGTTGTTCGAAGCGTTCTACGGACGCCCCGCCTTCACCGGAAAATCACCGGCCAGCCGTTACGCGGCGGTTTTGGAAAAGACACCCTTGCCGGATCCCGGACGCCGTCGTGATGACGTCGCACTCGCGGATTTGATCATGGCGATGATGCGCAAGATTCCCGCCGAACGCCCGACCGCGGCGACCGTGGTTGCGGCGCTCTCCAGTGGCGGCGCAACGCTGCCAGCCCAAGACAGCGAGACGCTGGCGGTGTCCATGGATGGCGTGCCGCTGAAGCAACCAATTCGCACCGCCGGCAGCATCTCGCGTCGCCGGTTCGCGGAAATGGTTGGCGGAAGCTTCGCTGGTGCTTTGTTTGGCATGTCGGGTTTGAGCGGCAACTGGAGGAAGTTGAACCAAATTCGCTCGATCGGCGTGCTCAGCTTCACTCCCCCTCCACAGCTCGATACAACGACAAAAACTGGCCCTGTCGACGTTCAACCAGCGGCCGGACGCATGCTGCAACGAGGGGAACTGTTGGCCTCGATGGTCGCGAATGAACTCAGTCGCTTGGACAACTTGGCGGTGGCCAAGTATGTGCCCATGACGGCTAGCTTCGCCGAACAGTACCGCGAAGCTGCGGCAAGGCTGGAGGTGGATGCATTGGTCGCTGGAACCTTCACGGAGGCCGCTGGCACCCAAAGCGGAGTGATGGATGTCAACGTTCAAATCATTTGTGCTGAAACCGGCACGCAGATTTGGGGCAAAGTCATTCGTACCACCGCCGGCGACAACCTGATCGAACAAACCGGTCTCGCCCGGCAAGTCGCTGCGGCGATCAATCGAAGCCTGCAGGAACACCCTGGCGAATCCAACCCCCGTGACCCAGGAGCCTTCACGTGCTTGCTGAAAGGACGGACGCAAGCGGCCCCGGACAGCATCGAAGGGATGCGTTCAGCGTTGAAGTGCTTCGACAGTGCACTGAGAGAAGACCCCAACTACGCTCCCGCCCACGCGGGAAAAGGGCTGACCTCGTTGACCCTGGCCGGACGTGTCGACGACGAAGAAGCACAAGAGTTGATCGCCCAAACCCAACGATCTGTTCAGATGGCATTGGAATTGGATGCCAGCAACGTGGAAGCGCGCCTGGCCTCGGCCATGCTGCTGTACCAAAGGCTCGGCGATCTCGAACAAGCTCGAACAATCTTGTTAGGGCTATTGAAAGAAACAACCAACTCTTGGCAGGTGCACCATCAACTCGGCTGGGTTGAATTGATGCAGTACAGGGAAATGGAGGGCGTTCGTTCCCTTCGAAATGCCGTGTCGGTGCATTCCACCTCAAAACTATTGCAATCGGATCAGGCCCGTGCTCAGTGGTTCATGGGCAAAACAGACCGAGCCATCAATGAAGCGTTGGGCGTGATGCCCAAGGGTGATGCCGACAAGATCGGCCCCGAAAGTTTCACTCGTGGATTGCTCATTGACTTGTACGAACACAGCAGCGACTTGAAAGCCGCGTCGGACTTGGATCCAGAATTGAAATGGACTGCAAACGATGGTACGGACCAATATTGGCAGCAACGCGAAAAACGTTTGGCAACGCTCCCGTATGGTCCCTACGGACCAACCTCGAACCAAACCATTCTGGATCTCCGTCGCACCGACGTCCCCACTCGCGAACCGGCCGAGCAACGATTGGCGAGACTGCTGCAAACCCGCAGCCCAATGCTGCCGCTGCTGTTGATCAAGCACCCGCAATTCGATGCCATGCGGACGTTGCCCGCCGCCGGGGAAGCCTTCCCAGTGCTGGACCCAAGCTGGATCAAAAGTTCCTGATTGGAACGCTCAAACCAGTTGAAATCATGTCCGTTGCCGCGACCTCAATCCGCGGTCTCAGCGGCTTCGGCCAATGCGTCTTGAAACCAGCGGTTCAGTCGCGTTGCGATGGGAGCCTGATGCCAACCGAAATGGGCTTCCAACCGCATGCCCGCTGGCACTCGTTCGGCCTCCGTTTCCGGTAGTTTCAAGACGCCTCGAAAATGCGGTCGCAGCAACCGCATCGACTCGTTCGCAGATTCTCCCAACCGATCCTCACTCGATGATTCCGCCGACGATTCATCGTCCATGCGAACCGCCAATGGTCCGCCGTGAGTGCCGGCCAGCGATGCGTTGGGCACTCGATCGGATGCTCGCGGTTGAAGCAAATCCAGGGTAGCCCAAAATGTTTGTCGCCCGGCGGAAACCAACCGCACGGGCTGACCGATTCGTTGGCGAACATCGTCGATGTGGGACTGATCGATCACGGCCAAGACCTCTTTGTCGTTCGGAGTCGCAACCACCATCAGCACATCGCCTTCGTTCACATACGTGTTGAGTTTTGACGGCAAATCTTCCGCGACCACCCGTCCAGATTGAACCGCACGAACTTGCAACTGATCGGTTTGCTTTCGCAATGTGACCAATTTGTCCAAGATCGCTTGGCGGTTGTTCAACAACACCAACCGCTCCGATTCTTCGCGTGACTCGGTCGCTTTGCGAAGGCGAATGTCGTTTTGCTGCTGAGTGATTTCCAACTCCGCGACTCGCTGCCGCAGCTCTCGGTTCTCGATGACCGCCAACAAATCTCCCGCCTGAACCTGGTCCCCCTCCTTCACCAACAGTTGCGACAGGAATCCATCTGCGCCGACGCGGACGGTGGACTCAGGACGATATTGCACCACGACCGGAACTCGGACGGACGATGGCACTGGCATCGCAATCAACATCCATCCCAGCATCCCCGTTGCCAACAAACCAAGCACCGCGCCGCGGCACACCTGAACCGGGTGCGTCCGCCACAACGTCCGCATCGATTGCATCCAAACCACCAACGGTTTGCCCCACCACATCCATCCACCGATGACCGACAGCACGACGCCCGCACCACCCAACATGGTCGACGCCGCGATGCCGAGCGACACGCAAACAAGGACTCGCCAAGCCACCGCGCACCATCCGTAGACGAACACCGCCACTCGCCGCCAACCCGTGTGCGACCGAACCCACGACGCATCACCAAGAAACCAACGGCGCAAGAATTGGCGAACCGATTGGCTGGCTTCCGTGGCCAAGTTGGGAACGTCCATCCAATCCGAAAGCATGAAGTAGCCATCGAATCGCATCAGCACATTGGCATTGAACAGAACCGTCGAAAGTCCTGCCATGAGGATCACGTGATGACACCACCACCGGACAATCTCGTTCTCACTGAACAACCAACCTGCAATCGCAAACGACGCGGCCAAAGCTTCCACATACATACCGGCCGCAGCGACGCCGATTCGCGACCAACGTGAAGTCAATCGCCAACAACTCGAAACATCCACGTAGGCCAACGGCGTCATCAACACCCACACCAAGCCGGATTCTCGCACCGTTCCGCCAGCGCGATGACACGCGATCGCATGTCCCAGTTCGTGAATCAATTTCAGTCCTATCGCCGTCAACAACAACCAAGCCCAATTGGACGGGTCAAAAATCGACGCCGCACCAGCCAGGAACTCCGTCCATCGAGTCATCAACCCCAGCAACGCGGCGGCGACTATCAACACACCGACCACCACCATCGGCGTTGAAAACAAAAAACCCAGAGCGTGAGAGACAGCCCCGAGAACTCGAGACGCCCCCGGAATCGGCATCTTGATCCAGAACGGGTTCCAGCGTGTGCCTGTAGAAGGAGCCGCGGAACGGTCACCGTTTGTGGACTGCCCCCGGCGTTCTCGGCGAGGTGGAGGTGCATCGGCGAAGTGTGCTAATTGATGATCGATCAACCAGCGAGCAATCGATTCGCATTGCGAAGACGACGGCGCCGCTCGTCCTATTTTCGCGGTCACCAAACCGCAGGCTTGCGCAATCGTGCGATGCCCGTCAAGCGCAGACAGAAACGTGTACTCCGGCAAACCCACACGAAAAAATTGGTGTGTCGCGGGAATCTCAATCCGATAAATCGGCTCCCCCGTTTCGCGAACCGGCCAAACCTTCACATCACTCGCGATGCGGATCGGTTGCTGCTGCCAATCAATCGTTCCCGGATCACGCCGCGTCATCACATCCCCAGCCAGCGCAACAGCAAGTTCCACGGACGATGAAAGAGGATCCATCCAATCGGACGTTTGTTCCCATAAATGGTGGCGCGTCCCTTCATGCCAGGTCGCAACAAACCGTCCTGATCATCCACCGTGACTTCCGCCAAGAACACATTCTCGGAATCACGAAGTGTTGCCGCCGGGTGAATTCTCTTGATCACGCCGTGCATGACTCGGTCGGGCATCGCATGAGTGTGAATCTGCGTTTGCATCCCCGCGTTGACGTGAGCGATGTCTTGCTCGAGCACCTCGATCTCAACCTTCATCGAACCGACGGGTGCGATTTCAAACAAGGTTCCACCGCGAGTCAGGGGCGCGCCTTCGGATTGTTTCCAATCTCCGCTGACGATGACCCCATCCATGGGACTGCGGATTTCCAAATTGTTTTTGCGATGGTTCAGCAGCTCCGTTTGCGTCTTCAGCCGTTCCGCTTCGAGCGCCGCAATCTGGCTCTTTCCAAAATCATGGGTTGCCATCGATCCGCGACGTTCCTGGTCGGCTTGCCCGTGCAACGCACGCAACCCAGCCAGCTCGAATTCCAGTTCACGCGGATTGATCTTCGCCAACAATTCGCCCGACGTCACAGTGTCGCCCGGACGCACCAAACACTCTTGCAACGGCCCATCAAAGGGGACCGCGATGAAGCGACGTTGGACGGGCTGGAATTGCACGTTTGTGCGAATGTTGTGATGAGCGGGCAGGAACATCAAAAGGATGACCGTCGCCAAAACGCACAGCGTCGCGCGTTGCCACGTGGACCGGAACGAACGAATGCCTCGCACCAAAGATGCTTCCACGCCGATCGGTTGCAATCGTTGAATACTCTGCAGTTTGCTGGCCAGCAACGGTCCGAACGCTTGCAGTATTTCCGCCGCATCCGGTTCGTGTGGATCCAGCAACAACAACACGCCGAGATTTCCCCCCCCCGGATCCGCCAACGGGCAAGCGATCAAATTCGCCACCCCAATCGTCTTCAGCCATTGCCGCATCGCCATCGTCCCCGGCGATGATGCAACCTCGGTCGCCGCCACCTTGCTCAGCCCATCTCGCAAACCAGCTTCTTCCGCCGCAGCGAGTGCTTCTCGTTCGAGTGTCCCAACATGTTGCGATCCCAAGAACTGTTCGGATGCAAAATTGCCGCCGTCATGAGCGTGATCGCTGATGCACTTCAGACCAGCACCCGGACGACTTCGCCAACACAGAACGGCTCCTTCGGCGCGCAGCCAATGGCTCATGGATCGGGTGGCCATCGACGCTGCTTCTTCGAATTCACCACACCGGTCAAGCTCGGATTGCAGTTCGAGTGCGGACGCCAAAGTCTCGGCACGACGCTGCAAATCGTGATGTGAATCACGATCGAACGAATCCGGTGTGTGAACGGTTGCAGTGAACACGTGCTAGCGCACCGCCGGTGAGAGGAGATTGGCACCGACGCGAGCCCGTTTCGATTCGAGCGAGCGAGCGGACGCCTCCAGATCCAACCAACAAACCACTCCGCTGCGCAAGTCCTTCTTTTGGTTGTCCAAGATCACTCGCACGCGAATGGTCCCTGACTCGGCGTTCGCAACTGGAGAGATATGTTCCAGTGTTCCCACCACAGGTCGGCGAGATCCGCCCACACGCACGACGACCGTCTGGCCTTCTGACAAGCGATCGATCCGTCGCAGCGGGACAGAAAAGACGGCTTTCAATCGATCGAGTTGAACCAGTTGCAGCAACACAGGATCGGTCGGCGAAACGAACTCGCCGGCTTCTTTCGCCAACGAAACCACCACACCATCGGCAGGCGAGAGGATCCGTCGTTGTTCCAACTGACAGATCACTCGCTGGTATTCCAACGCCCGAACGTTCAGTTCTTCCGTGACACTTTGCAATCTCGCCAAGGCTTGTTGGTGATCGCTTTCAGCTCGTTCCAATTCCCTCGGCGTGGCGTTGCCCTGCGTGGACAACCGCCGATAGCTTTGGACTTGTTGCTCGCGAATGACCACTTCGGCTTCCGCCGCTGTCTTTCCGCCCACGGCGTCTTTTGCGGCTCGGGAGACTTCCAGTGTCTTTCGCAACAAGGAGTCTTCGAGTTGAGCCAACACCTGCCCCTGCCGAACCTCGTCGCCTTCGCGAACTTTCAGGTCAGTGATCACGCCCATCTCCGATGACGAGACGTTGATCCGGCGATAGGGTTCGGTGAACGCTTCGTATTCATCCGCTGCCACGGTGTTCACGTAGCCCGTTCCCAGGACTCCTGAATCGAGCCAGCTCAAACACTGCACACTCACGAAGACGCAAAGCGTCGCGATCCATTTGCGGTTCATTATCCTGCATCCAATGCATGAAGGTGTGGGGCGGGATCCCGGTTGGATTGAGCTTTGCGAACCAATCCGCGATCACGTTCATCCGCTTCCAACAATTGCCGTCGAGCCGCGGCAGCCCGTTTGGCCTGCCGCTTTTGAATTGACGCGATCTGAGAATCCACGGACAGTGTTTCGATTTGATCGGTTGCCATCGCACGCTGGATCGCGCGACCAACCCACGGTGCCGATTGACTGACCAAATCATCCTCGGCAGATAGAAAATGACGACAACTGCCCGGGTCACCGCAGCGAGCACATCGACCAATCAGTTGCCGATCGACACGCCCCGATCGATGGTGTTCCGCCACGATCACGTGCAATCCGCCGCGAGTCACCACGTCCGGATGCAGCCGAATGTCGGTTCCTCGGCCCGCCAAATTGGTTGCAACGGTGATCGCATGAGGTTGCCCGGCACGAGCAATCACCTCGGCTTCTTCAGTGTTTTGCAATCCGTTGAGCAACTCGCAAGAGAGCCCCTGCCGACGAATCTCCGTCGCCACACGGTGGCTGGTCGCGATGTCCAGCGTCCCAATCAAAACGCAACGCCCCGCGTTGATCATGCGGCGAGCTTCCTCGGCGATCGCTGCAACTTTTTGCTCGATCGTGTTGGTTACATGAGTCGGGTGAACAACCCGGCGTGATGGCAAACGAGGGTCCACGGTTTGCACGTCCAAACCGTACACTGACCGCAACTCTTCGCGGCAATCCCCGGCGGTCCCTGTGACCCCGGCCAAGTAGTCGTACGAACGGTAGAAACGCTGCCGGGTCATTTTCGCGAGAGCCTCGCTCTCTCGCTGGATCGGCAATTCTTCTTTCGCCTCAATCGCTTGCTGCAATCCGCCGGACCAAGTTCGGTCTTCGTAGATCCGGCCCGTGGATTGATCGACGATTCGAACGCATTGATCGTCGATCACATAGTCGATTTCGCGATGCAGCAAATGCTTGGCCTGCAAGGCAAGTTCCACATACTCGTGCCATGGCCGTCGCAGAGGACTGTCCGACCAATCTTCCAAGACGCGGTAAGCACGCTCCAACCCTGCGTCCGACAATTCGACGAGCTGACCGTTGGTTTGAAAGTCAGTCCCTTCTCGGAGCGCCTCGGCAACCTCGCCAGCCTGACGATGAACGGCCGCGTCCTCCGCCTCTCCTGGTCGGGTGCCGGACAACAACAGCGGCGACAAAGCGTCATCGATCAAAACGTGGTCAATCTCATCGACCAAAGCAACCGCCAATCCACGTTGCAATCGAACGCCGCGGGAATTTGGCGAATTCAATCGTTTCAACAGACGGGTGCCGGGACGTTGACGAGCGTCCGTGTCGATGGCCAATTGGTCCCGCAAGTAATCAAACCCAAACGCATGGCCTGGTCCATAAGTCACATCTGCACGGTAAGCCATTTGGCTCTGCTCGTGCGAGACTTCAGCGGGCAAACAACTGGATTCGATGCCCAGTAGCGCCCACGTTTCGCGGAGTTCCGCGTGGTCTCGCTGGGCCAAGTACGCATTGGGCGTTGCGACGTGCACGCCTCGCCCCGGCAATGCAGCGATTAGAGAAGCGACAAACAAAGCAAATGTTTTGCCCTCGCCGGTCTGCATCTCGGCAACTGCCCCGCGGCGGGACATCCATCCGCCCGAAACGATCAGGCCGGCTCGTAGTTGAACCTCAAACAGTTCGATGCCATGCGTCTGCTGCACCGCATCGAACGCCAGGATCAATGCGTCGACCAGGCACTGTTCCCAAACCGGATCTCGGCCATGTATCCGGTCACGCGGTTGCGATGCGATGTGTTGCAACAGTCGAGTTCGCAGGGATTGCCACCGCCGCAAAAACTTGTGTTTGGAACACTTGGATTTGCCATCCAACTGTTCGCCAACGGATTGCAAGATCGCATCGATGTCCAAGGTAGGCGGACCAGCCAACCACGATCGAACGGTGGCCGAAGGCAAATTGGCCGAGGACACGGCTGATTTCCAGGTGGACGCCCAGTGAACGGCAGGATCGAAAAGGCTCACGGCAGACTCCAATCTGAATCTGCGGGCAGCGACAGTTCATCGCCATCGATCATTCCACCAAAGGGTTCCAACTCCGCTGAAATGATCGACGGGGCATTGCTCATGATCGGCGAAACATCCGCCACATCGCACACCAACAACACGCCCATGGCTTTGCGGAGCATGACCCACGAAAGCGCATGCGCGACCTGGGCACGAACCAGCCCGCGTTCTTCGTCGGCCAAGCGTTCTTGAGAATCAAGCAAATTCTCAATCAGTAGAATCGCGTTCTCATTCGGGTCGGGCAGATGAGTCCAACGTTGCCGCAAGTATTCCACTTCGCGAGCTGCCGCGACGGTCGAATGTTGCTTGGCAATCAGTTCATTGAACAACGTCTGTGTTTCGCGAACAGCGATTTCGACTTCCGTAATCGCCGCTTCGGTGGTCTGTTGAAACTCCGCATAGGAACGAGTCCATTCCCAACGGTTGCGTCGCAAACGGGCTTGGTTGGCACGGTTTCCCCACGGGCGTTCAAAGATCAATCCGGCGGAATATGTCGGGCGTCCTTCGCTGAATTGCCGGCCAATGGCACCAATCGTGTTCCGATTGGTGTCCAAACCTGAAACATACGAACTGAGCAACAGGTCCAATTGCGGCAAGACTTGATTGCGGGCGGCTCCCACTCGCGTCGATACCGCATGCATTTGTTGCAGGCTCTGCACGATGTCCGGACGATTGTCCAGTGCTGTCAGGGTCGCATCACGCGTGCTCAACTCGATGCACTGCATCAATGGTCGCTCCACCGGCACCATTTCGAATTGAGCAAACTGCACAAATTGACGGTCACCGGTCAGCAATCGCAGCTTGGACTGCGCGTTGCGGATTCGAGTTTCGATGCGAACCAAATCCGCCTGGCGTTTTGCGACCGCAACATTGGCCCGCAGAATTTGCCGCTGTTGCGAATCGACCCCGCCACGCGCCTGGAGCACGGCTTGCATTTCCAAAGCACTGGCCAACAAACGGTGCCGTTGCAACCATTCGGCGCGAGCTTGGTAGAGTTCCCAGTACGCGGTGGTGACGTCGACCAAATGCGTTTGAATCTCCTCACGCACTTCGCTATTGGTGACCTGGGCATCAATTTTGGCCAAGATCACGCGCGTGCGGTTGACCGCTTTCCCGTGGTCCCGAAGCAATGGTTGCGAAAAGTTCAACTCCAACCGCGAGGTGCCTTGCGGGTTGGGTGTCAGGAACGTCGAGTTGTTGCTTTGAAAGCCACCTCGCTGCACGACTTCTAAATTCCCGCCGCTGGTCAACTTTTTCCGAACACCAGCGGAGGAGGCAAACAGATTGTCACGGAACCGATCGGATTGGTCACCGGTGGTCAGTTCGCTGCCCACCGGATCGTTCGTGTCGGTGTAGTTTGCATCCAAGAAGGTCAGTGGATCGAACTGTGAATCCGCGATCACGATGTCAGTCATCGAGATCTGCGGCTCCGTCAACAGGCTGCGAACATAGGGGGATGCAATCAGTGCCGTCTGTGCCAACCCGGACGCGTCGACCGCCGTGTGTTGCTGTTCCAATCCCAAGGGACGTGTGACGTCGGCGTCCCACCAAACCACTTGTGGATCGAGTTGGCTCGCTTCGCCGTTGAGCGGTTCGCAACTGGACAGCGAGGGTGAATTTCGGAACCAGTGAGACGGGCGGCCTTCCGCGTGCGCGCCGTTTTGGAACACCCGATCCCGGTACTGATCGATGTGATGTGAGTAGGGACCGCTCGATACGGGAGCGGGAATCGGCAGATCATTTGCCTCGGGAGCAAGAGACAGATTCGTTTCGTGCTCCACCGAATGGTGCTCGACCGAATCCCCCTTGGGGCCCCCGGCCAAGGTCGTTTGGAGCGATGCTAGGCTGACCGCCAAACCCCCAATGACGCGTCCCCACCGCCGACCGGTCTCAAGCTGCTGACGCAGCGTCCCCCGAGGATTGCGAGATCGCAATCCGGCGAGAAGGCCGATCGTGGGTTTCACACGTCGTTTCATTGAGTTTCGGAGGCCGCTGCGCTCTGAGAAAAGCAAATCGGTGGATTGCAAACACCTGTACATTGCTGTGATCGGTCGAATCCATCGAACTAATTCAGGTGCAACGATGCATTCATCCTGCACGACCGGACCCTCGGGCGAAACGAACGTTGCAAGCCGCACATCTTCACCAGCCGCAAAAGAAAACCTGCCTTCCCCAGTCTGTTTTCACGACCTCCTGTTCTTTTGTCGCCTACGTTTCGGCGGACGACCGGCCCACACCAATGGGTTGTACCGTGAACAAACGTGTGTCGAAGACGTTGTCCCTTGTTCGAGCACGGACGTGCGAGGTATCCAATGTCAAGAATGGCGAAACACTGGTGGCAGCGTTGCTTTCTGAGGGTGGATCACGTCGCGACTTTGGCCCGGAACTCCACCTGGTCCCGTGGGCCCGCGTCGTTCGGAAAGCGGTCGCCCAACATCAGCACGCTCGAGCCAATGGTGTTGTTTAGCGCCACGCCGATCGATCCGGCCATGCTGGATGTCGGCTCGGTTGAGGGTGCGGCGACGGCAATGGAAATCCCGCTGGATTCGGACACGGAATTGCAACAGAGCACCACCTCGTCCAGTGTCGACAATCCGGAACAGCAATCGGGTTCGGTCGCCAACGAGATCATCATTGTGGATGCACTGACGCCAGATCTCGATGCGTTATTGGAAGAATTGCGTTTGAGACGAGAAGGCAGCGAGGTGCACGTCCTCGATGCAGATCGAGACGGGATCACGCAGATCACCGAGATCCTGGAATCCCACACCGGCGTCCGTTCGCTGCAAATCATCTCACACTCGGAAGGCTCCTCGATTCGACTCGGCAATCTGTGGCTTGGAGCGGACAACCTGGACGCTTACGCGGGCGAACTCGCATCGTGGCAACACTCTCTGACGTCGGACGCTGACATTCTGTTTTATGGTTGCGATTTGGCGAGCGATGCAGACGGAAGGACGCTGGTTGACTCGATCGC
>NZ_JBICHO010000604.1:0-13357 GCF_043100905.1 Rhodopirellula sp. JB055
GGCCTTCAACGTGAAGGGTGTAAACACAAGCAACTCGTCATGGGTTGGCCCCGCCTTTCATTGCAATACCAATCTGGCGAAGCTCACGCAAAAAGCGCAACTTCAAAACTAACGCTTCGGGTTAGGACTCAATCAACAGCCCGATGAGCGAGGAACCAATCAAGTGCCTTTCGTCCTCGCTGACCGGGCTGTTGATTGAATACTTTTCGCAGAATTCGCGATCAGCCGATGGGCGTCCCTCACTCACGCGTCGGGTCACCAACGAAACGCTACTTCAAAACGTTCAACTGGGAATCTCCCAACCATTCTCTGAGACGCCATGAAAGCCGCCACGATCAGCCAGTTGAAAAAAGAACTCGTCAAGCTGGATGAGGATGAGTTGCTCGACGTTTGTGTCCGACTGGCCAAGTTCAAAGTCGAGAGCAAAGAGCTGCTGACGTACTTGCTGATGAAAGCGGACGATGAACCAGCGTACGCGGATGAATTGTGCGACGAGATCGATGAGCATCTCAGCGTCTCCGGCAAGATTCACAAAAAGACGCTTCGCAAAGTCGTCCGTTGGATGGACAAATCGCTGAGGTTCTCCGGCGACAAAGAAACCGAACTGCAAGTCCGAATCCACTTCTGCCAGCGGATCAAAGAAAAACGAATCAGCTTTGGCGGTTGCCGCGTCAGCCAAAACATGTACGCGACACAGCTCAAAAAAATCGACAAAGCGATCGAGAAAGTGCATCCCGATCTGCAGTTCGATTTCAACCGGCAACTCTCGGGACTGTAAGTCTCTTCAGTCCGAACCATGCTCCCGCAACCAAGACGACAAGGGCGGAGCCAATCAGAATCAGCGATGATCCGCTTCGCGATCGAGTGTACTGAAAGTCCAACGTGCCCTCGGCCAACGTGATGTCTGAAATGCTTTCCAGCAACTCCGCTCGAGTCACTTGGTCCGTCGCAAACTCGGGCTTCTCGGACAACGCATAAACCGTCACGTGATACTGCTTCACTCCGGGGCCCTTCGATTTCATCGGGTCGTATCCCGCGTGGCCTTTGTCGTTGATCCCCACGGTCCCGATGCCGCTCGCGTCTTGCGGCAGGCTGGTCACGTCCGGTGGAATGTCATAGACCATCCAATACGACTTCACATCGTCAGGTCCGGGGGTGTGCCAAAGGTTGAGTGCATAACACTGCGTTCCCTCCGGCCCTTTCGTCCAAGCGATCGGTGGTGACTCACCCGCCCCATCGCCGGTGAACTCGATCGGCAATTCATTGCCTGCCGCAAACGCGGGACTGGTGACTCTCAATCGAGACGTTTGATCGGCGTCGGGACCGTCGCCTGCTCCTGAGATATCCGCTTGCGGAAGAAACGGTTTGCCCATGCGACTGCGATAGCTTTCGCTTCGCGTTTCACCCGATGGTTGCTGGAACGTGAAATCGACCGTGCTATCGTCTTTGACGACATAGGTCACCGATCCCTGTCGGCCGTCCACGTCGTACACCAACTCGAATCGATTGCCCGTCTTGCTGAATCCCGTGATCACAGCGCCACGCAACGGTCGCAGATCAGGACGAATCGGTTCGGCACGCGGTTGCGGGTCCACCTGACCGCCACGCTGGGTCACTTCCCCGTAAAAGCCACCATTCAAATACGGGTAAGTCTTTTGTGCGTGATAGTGGTAATTGCCCGAGGCGTCCTTGTGTCCGCCGAGATCATCGAGCGGTGCGAAATCACTCGCCTTCGGATCTTGATAACCAAAGATCGGATAGCCGTCCAAGGCATAGCCAATCGGTTGGCCCTTCCCGGTTGTTTCCTCCAGATGAACCGGAGCAATGTGGTAGTGGTAATCATCTCCGCGACCGCAATGACCACCGTATTCATCCAGTTCGCCAAACAAGTAGGCATCATCGCCGCGATTGTTCAGCGGGTTGAAGATCGGCACGCCATTGACTGCCAGAGCAATTGCACCACGCAGAAAATCGTTTTTGGTCGACATTGGATTCTTGGCTGGAACCGGATGCAACGGAATCTGCCAAGCATTGTTCCCAAGGTACTTCTGCGGGATCGGAACCTGTTGCTGCCACGATCGAATGCCAATCATCATTGGATGTTCCGGCAACCCATTGGAACCAACATAGAGAAAGTCTTTGTCCCAGCGAAGTTGCAACAGTTTCTCAAACGGTTGAAAGTGCGCCCCGATGGCTGGCATCGTCTCATTCGTCGCAGCATTCCCTGAGCTAGCTTGCGCCGGTTGGTTCACCGCCACGAGCCGAATCGCGTGCTGTCGATTGAGAGTTTGAATCTCTTCCATTCGTTCCTGAACCCAGGCTTGGTCGGCAGCAACCAGACGTTCGATTGCGATGTCCGTGAGTGTTCCATTCTCACGGCGAATTTGAACCTTGCCATCCTTCGCTGAGACAAACGATCCGTGCAGGTGCGATCCATCCGATGCGTCGTACCAAGTTCTCGAATGAGCGGACGAGTGGGCATTCCCGTGGTGCCCGCCTTCGTGAGCTGCGACATGGGCGGTCGCTATCAAACAAAGCAGACTCGCGATCGCCGGAATGAGAGAGCGTGAGTTGATAAACATGGCATTCACTTCAAGGATGGTTCGGAAAGGGTTCACCGAGGTCTTCGACGAGGCCCACTCGGAACGATGTCGTTTAGATTGGAAAAGTCAGGGCGAGCTTTCCCGTCCGGCGGTGTGGCCACGACATGTCGAAAGATGACGGTGTTGTCGAGTTCGACATCCTCCGTCCATATGAAACTCGCACCTTCGAAGTCGTGCTCAAAGAACGGTTCCTTGGGGCCAATCTGCGTCTGTGTGTACTCCGTCGCTTGACTCCATGATTCATCGTCAAAATCGACTGCGTACCAGTCTTCCGGAATAGGTGTATTCTCAACCTTCGGGTTCTTGGTGTCTCGATCAATGGGACCGCGAGAAAAGGCTTTGGCTTTCCAGTCGGCATTGGTTACCGTGCCATCGCCAAATTTCAAGATGAATCCGCCATCACCGATACTGGTGTTGGCATATTCCATTCCAGTCTTTGCATCCGCGTTGTCCTTGGCCATCACCGCAATTGTCATCGGGTAGTCCGGAAGGATGTCAACGGAGATGACGTTGTGCGGCATGAACTGGATCGAGTCGACTGCGACAAGGTCGCCATTGATGTACATGATGAACCAGTTGTCGGCGTACAGGTTCGCCTGCACCGTGTCACTGATTCGCGGCTTGCCAACCCCGCCGCGATTCTCGCCTTGGCTGTAGCCCGCCTGCATCCAAACAAAACTGGTGATGGAGGCCACACAAACGAGAGCGACCAAACCCAAAACGGGCTTTAGAATTCGTGTCCTGTTCATCTATTCAAACTCCACAATGCGTTTCGGGTCGTGATAGGATTCATGATCAAAATGGTCCGCAGCAAACGCCTGTTTCTCCATCAATGTCATCTTCAACGTGACGACATTTCGTCCGTAGGGCATGTCGACAAATCGCATCTCACGAATCAGACCACTGGATGCGGTGTAAAGAATTTCAACTCGTCCTGGCCCTCGAAATCCTGGTTTCTTTGTCGCCACCATCTGCCAACTGGCTTCCGCGTCGGATTCGACATCCCGACCCTGAACTTCGCCTTCGATTTGTTCCACCGACAACAATTCCAAGTTGTAAGCGGTCTGCAATGCGCCCAACCCGTCCTCGATATTGTTGATCGGTAGCGACCGTTCGTGCCCGGGCAAGTCTCGACTGAATCGCGTCAGGTCGTCGCTCATTCGAACCGGTCCGTCCGGCCGAACCGCCCAACTGGTTGTGCCGTTGCTGCCAGTGACAAAGAAGACACCCGGTTCCACTTCTCGTTTCAACACGAACTGATCCGAACCTCGAACATCCAAGATCGCGTTGTCCAAAGAAGGCTTCGGCGGGCGTCGATGCTCCGGCGAATCGCGTCTTAGATCTTCCTGAGCCGCGCTCTCTTCCACTGAAATCAAGAACGTCCGATCCAACAATTGCCGGTTGGCCGCGATGATGCGATTGAGTTCCAACATCGCGGCGGAAGCCGAAGTGCTCCCAAAACCATTCCAAAGCAACGCTAGGCTGATCAGCACCAAGCACGCCGTCGTCGCCATGGCAATCACGGATCGCGTCCAAGTGTTTCCGATTGAACCGGCCAGCGTGACCTCATCGGGTCGCCCGTTTGCTCGGACCAACGCTGGATCGTTGACCGTGGACAGCTCGACCGTCGATGGTCGATCCAACAACTCATTGGTCGTGAATTCATTGCGGAGTCGGTCATGCAACAACATCGCCGAGGCGAACCGCTGGGCGTGCAGCGGATCGGACTTGATCCACTGTTTCAGTTGCTGAAATTGCTCCTGCGACAGCGATTCGTCGAAGTAGCCGTCCATCAAATCTTCGATCGTCGAGCTCATGACATCACCTCCACACTCTTGCGTTCGACACAGTTCCGAACACGATCTCGAATTCGCTGCAGTGCTTTGGCGACAGCATTCGCCGACATGTCCACTCGTTCGGCAATGGCGGCCGGTTTCATGTTCTTCTGATATCGCAACTCGAACAAGCGACGAGCACGGTTCTCTAAACCACCCAGGCATTCCGAGACGAAATCAAGTTTCGCTGATTCTTGCTGAGCCACGGTTGGAATCGCGATCGCCAGACAAGCGATTGCATCGTCGTCGAACACCAGCAGGTCTTTCCGCCGGTTCCGCATGTACAAACTCACCTGATTCCGAGCGACGCCGATCGCCCAGGGCACGAACGGAAGCTCCGGATCATAGGAGTCATACGACTCGATCACAGCGACAGCGACTTCCTGCAGCACGTCATCGCGATCACCGAAATCACGCACCATCGACGTCACAAACGCCGACACAGCGGGCTGCGCCAGTGTCCATTGCCGAGTTGCCTGTCGTGCGGTTTCGTCCATTCCATCCTCCGTCCAGAGAAGTGCTCACACCGTTACTTAACAAGACGGCTCCGTTTATGACCGAGAAAATCTCTGAAATGTTCGAAAACGCTTAGGGCACGACGCATTTTGGTTTGCTACCTCGAAGCAAAACCGCTTCGCCTCGACTATCTTGGTGGCCCCCTCCAACTCTCCCCAGATCATTCCCCCCATCCACGACTTGATATGACATTCGCGATTCACCGCTGCGTCCATCCTCGACGCCCTCAATCCTTCACGGCATTCGTTGCCGAATCCAGTGCACCGATTCTGCTCGTCTTGCTCTTGCTGCCCGCGATGGTGACGCCTGCTCAAGAGAGTTATCCGGTGCACCCCGACACCGTGGCCGAGGACGGCGTCCCTCGGGGCATGGTGACCACCCATCGATTCACCGACAGCGAGATCTATCCAGGCACCGAGCGTGACTACTTCGTCTACGTTCCGGCTCAGTACGACGAGTCCTCTCCCGCGGCGCTTATGGTCATGCAGGACGGTGCCAAGTACGTTCGCGAAAAGGGTGAGTATCGACTCCACCATGTTTTCGACAACCTGATCCATCGCGGAGAAATGCCGGTCACAATTGCCGTCTGTGTGAACCCAGGTGTCGTTCCCGGTGGCGAGGGCGCTCAGGATCGTTTCAATCGCAGCTTTGAATACGACACCGTGAGCGATCGCTACGCTTCGTTCTTAATCAATGAACTGATCCCCGAAGTCCGCAAAACCTATGCGATCACCGACGATCCCAACCTACGAGCCATCGGTGGCAGCAGCAGCGGCGCGATCGCTGCGCTCGGTGTTGCCTGGCACCGGAGCGATCAGTTCCGCCGAGTCTTCAGCACCGTCGGCACCTATGTTGGACTGCGAGGCGGAAACGAATACCCGGTCCTGATTCGCAAACACGAACCCAAACCCCTGCGGGTCTTTCTGCAAGACGGCAGCAATGACTTGGACATCTACGGCGGTAGTTGGTGGCATGCGAATCAAACGATGCTGGCATCCCTGCAGTGGGCTGGGTATGAGGTCAAAAACGTCTGGGGTGAAGGCGGCCACAACGGAAAACACGGTGCAGCGATCTTTCCCGATGCAATGAAATGGCTGTGGAAAGACTTCGATCGTCCCATCGAAACCAATGTTTCAGAACATCCTGAAATCAAAGACCGCTTGATCGAAGGCGAGTCGTGGAAACTAGTCAGCGAAGGGCACAAATACACCGAGGGCCCTGCCGTCGCACCCAACGGCGACGTGTCCTTCATTGATGGGCCGCGAGGCGAAATCTGGAAGATCGCGGCCGGCACGAACAAGGTGACCAAGTGGGTTGACGACCTGCCAGGCGTGAGCGCGTTGATGTACGACGCGGCCGGCCGTCTCTACTGCGCACGGAACAAAGCACTGACGGTGACGCGGATCGATCCCGATGGCAGTCGCACCGATCTCTGCTCCGGCGTTTCCTGCAACGACTTGGTTGTGCTGGAACATGGCATCTACTTCACCGGTCCCACCGAACAATCCGTCTGGTACTTGCCGATCGACGCCGAAGGCAATCCTCGAGGTGACGGAAAGCCAATCCCAGCCGGCAAAGGCCCCAAGAAACCGAACGGATTGATCGTCACCCCCGATCGACGTTTTCTGATGGTCGTCGATGCAGAAGGCCGCTACGTGTGGTCCTACAAAATCGACACCGCGACGGGACAACTTTTGCACGGCCAGCCCTACAGTTACGTCCACACGCCGCAAGACGACATGATCGGCGGCGCCGACGGCGTCACGATGACGAAAGACGGATCGCTCTTGGTCGCTACGAAACTAGGCATTCAAATCATCGATCCGCCCGGCCGAGTCCACCTGATCCTTTCGCGCCCTAGTTTGTCGGGCAAGCTTTCCAACTGCGTGCTCGCCGGCGAGAACATGTCGACTCTGTACGTCACCTGCGGCAGCAAAGTGTTTTCAAGAGAGACCAAACTCGACGGCATCGCCCCCTGGCAACCCGCCGTCCAACCACCCAAACCGAGACTGTAGTTTGGAAAATCTGCGACTCTTCTCGTTGGCCAACGGCGTTCTTCAACCTCGCCTTGAACAACGCCTAAGAATCCCTTTCAGGTCACCAACACGCAACGACCAGTTCATTCAGTCACCTTCCAATTCTTGTGTGATCCGCCTGGGCATTAGCCCCGGTTCCTTCTGCTAGAACCGAGGCGGACGCCTAAAAGGCGAAGTAGTGAAGCCTATGCCACGTTTTCTTCGCTGAACGGCCAACAAAAACGCAACTTCAAAACTCACTGAGGAGCAACAGTTGACGAAACGAGAGATGGATCAAAAGGCGGCGATCATGACTGTGATCGAGCACCTCGGGAACATTCCGCCCGGCACCAAGTGTTCGGCGGTGCTGTTTGACACCGAAAGAATCCGTCGCGAAAAAGAGTTCTACGCGAAGCTCTACAGCGAGAATGGCGTGCACGACCTGGAGATCCTGCAAGCCATGGTTTCCGCGAATGTGCCCGACGATCCTTACTGGTTGGTCTCTTTAAAAACCAGCGACGGCGCGATGGGAGACATCACCCAACTGCACCGAGTCGACGACCGAACCGGAAAAATCATCCCCGACCCGGCCTAACCGTCGAATGAACATTCAACCGCCAAACCATCCCAAACATCCATCTTCGACTCGCGCCAACAATGCAACCTAGACCAAGCGGCAACACCATGCCGCTCCGGCAACACATGCTGCGGGTGCCTGCCAACACTCGGCTCAATAAACATCGAAATCTGTTTGCTCCGAGTTTTCCCATTCCCGCTGAACATACTCCGCGGCTTCTTGGGGGACCTTCAAGTCAAAGTTTGGATCACGGTCATCGTTCACTGTTTCATACTCGCTTCTTAGCACATTGGGACGAAACAACAGGTCTTCCCCGGCAACGATCCGAAACCCGAGGCTGGCCAGTTCCCCATCGGTCATGTCGGTCGTCCCTCTCCACATCACCGTCGATGTTTCTCCCGAGAACAGCTTGGACACCGAGTCGATGATCATTTGTTGCCAGTCACGCAACGACGAGTGGATGGCGACACGGTGAATGAAAGCCATACCAAACACCGGATGATTGATCCCCAGTTCCTTCCGATACTCGGCGAATGGAGCGGTTGGCTCAAGTATTGCCGAGCAGACACTGTGCCAACTCTGCGAATCCGCATCACAGACTTCCCACACATTCATTCCCTCGTCCTCGGCCCGCGAGATATCGAGGTAATCGACTGCCAACCGAGCAGCGACCACCTCGCCATTCTCACTCTCGCTTGACTGACAGATCACCGAGAGCTCGTGCGGGCGAAGGTAACCGTCCGGATCGACTGGCTTCGGGTAGAAGATTGAACGCAACTCGATTTTCATGAGATCCCTTTCCTGCAAATTGTAAACTGACAGCCCATCATTCACGATCCGCCCACTTAGCACCACGCGAGATCGCCGCACTCGCTGGCGTAGCATGAATTCGGTCCGGCCTACTCCTGCGAGCACCGCCGTATCCCCCTTCGTGGTTCAGAACAACCAGGTCAACATGTTCCAATCGACGTAATGCTCGCCTTCGACAATCCTTTCAAACAATCGCTTCGCGGCGTAGCCGGTCGCTCGTGTACCTTGATGCACCATGTGCGAGAAGCCTACCAGAATTCCTCGTTCCAAGACGATAGCGATGAACCTCTACAAGACGCTTGTCCGGCCGGTGCTCTTTTCACTCGACCCCGAAACAGCCCATCACTTGGCAGTGGAAGGGTGCCGGTGGAGCGGTGCCTTGCCCGGGGCTACCAATGTCGTGCGACAGTGTCTGGAGTCTCACGATCCCATACTAAAAACCGAAGTTGCCGGGTTGCAATTCGACAATCCGATCTGACTGGCGGCCGGGTGGGACAAGAATGGACGTGCGTTACGAATGTTGGACGCTTTGGGATTCGGGTTTGTCGAGATCGGTTCCGTCTCGGCGAGAGAATCGAAAGGGAACCCCAAGCCACGACTGTTTCGGCTGCCGCAGGATAGGGCCGTCATCGTGAACTATGGCCTGCCCAACGATGGTGCCGAAATCGTTTCCGCACGACTGGGTTCGCATCGCGGTCGTGTTCCGCTTGGAGCCAACCTTGTCAAAACCAACGACGGTGCAAACGCACCAGCCTGCAGCGATGAACAAATTCTGAGCGACTACGAATTCAGCACGCGTCAACTTCATCCTCACGCGGACTACCTGATGTTCAATCTCAGTTGCCCCAACGCCCAAGGCGGCAAGAGCTTCTTCTCCGAACCGGCCAATGTCGGACATTTGCTCGAACGCTTGGCTCCGCTGCAAATTCAATCCCCAGTCTTTCTCAAGATAAGCCCCAACAATGATCCCGGTCATCTGGAGAAATTGCTCACTCAGTGTGAACGCTTTGACTTTGTACGCGGTTTCTGTTTCAACCAGCCCTCGAAAAAAACGTCGCTGTCGATTGCACCGGAACACCTGATCGACAAACATGTCGCCGTTGCAGGCCGTCCCGTCGCCTCATTGATCAACGATTGTATCTCAGAGTTGTACCGCCGGATGGATCGCAATCGGTACATTGTCATCGGAGCCGGAGGTGTCTTCACTGCGCAAGACGCGTACGACAAAATTCGTCTTGGTGCTTCGCTGGTTCAGGTTTACACCTCCATGATCTACGAAGGCCCCAGTGTCGTGAAAAGCATTTGCTCGGGTTTGGCTGAGTTACTCAAACGGGATCGTTTCCAGCATGTGAGCGAGGCTGTCGGGAGCGCACACAGTTAAACAGCACCCTGCTCGATCACTTATCATCTAGATCTGCGGCGTCGACACAAATCGCATCACTTGGAGCCACCTTCGAAATGACGAACCAACCCAACCGACCCGCAAACGAACGGTCACATGCATCCCGCAGAGGGTTCATCAAGACAACATCCGGACTCATGGCCGCCGGTGCTGCCGTATCGCCAGTTCATGGATGGTCTGATGACAAGACGAATCGTTCCACACGAGTGCTGATCATCGTTGGTCCCAGCAGCCATCCGCCGGGCACTCACGAGGTCGAGGCCGGGGGTCGGCTGATGAAACACGCTCTCGAACAGATGGAGAATCTGTCTGGGGTTGAGGCGGACGTGGTCGAAGGCTGGCCCGATCAGTCGCTTCGCGACGCCGCATCAACGGTTGTTTTCATCGGGGATCTGTTCCCGCCCAATCGCCTCCCCAACCCGCAGCAGAACCTCGCCGACCTGGACGAAATGATGCAGCGTGGCGTGGACATTGCATGCATTCATTATGCGACGGGCTTGCTAGGTGACGATGTCACGCCTGATGGCGACCACCCGCTGTTGCGATGGATGGGCGGTTACTTCGCCAACCGTTCCTGCCCGCACCACGAATCCTTTGCCCGAGTCTTCCCCCAAGCAACCATCACGCCCGTGAAGACCGATCATCCGGTCACGCGAGGCTGGAAAGAATTCACCCTTCGTGACGAGCCCTATTTCAACAATTACTTTGGTGCGAATGGAAACCAACTTGCCCCGAAGGCAACCGTGTTGGCGACCTCGATGTTGCCACCGGAAGCTCCCAAACGAGAGTCAGTCGCGTGGTGCATCGAAAGAGAAGACACCGGCCGGGGATTCGGCGTCGTGATGCCACACTACTACAAAAACTGGCGTGACGAAGACCTGAGACGACTGATCCTCAACGGAATCGTCTGGAGTGCCAAGGTCGAGGTTCCGGCGGAAGGAGTAAAAACCAAGTCGCCAAACTTAGCCGACTTCAACCCGAAATCGGTTTAGAAGAGTCGGTATTCATCTCGCAAGCAACAAGCGAAGAATCTGTGTCGGACAACAAATGTGGCATGGGCTTCCAGTAACGCCTTGAACACCCGCCCGCGGAAGAGATCGTGCATTTTCACATCACCCTCCCAAGGAAAAGGTGATGACAGTCTTCTGGCAACACCAAGCATTCAGCAGTCCAGGCGATCGCAAAGAGAAACCGACTCTTTCCGCGTCCCAATGAACGAACACAAAAAGCTGGCAAGCGAGCGATTCTCGCCATATCACTCGCTCATCTGTTGGACTACAACGCAAGACTCATTCATTTCTCCGCAACAGTACCGGTGAGCGTTCATGCCTGAAACTCAAGTCTTCATTTTTGATGCGACGTGGACGGCCATTGCTGCAGTCCTCGTTCTCTATCTGGGGCGCACACTCACGTCACGCATCCGTCTTCTGCGAGACTTCAATATTCCAGATGCCGTTTGCGGTGGTTTGGTATGCAGTTTGGTGGTCGCAGTTGTATTCTGGATTCGCGGCAGAGAGTTGTCGTTTGATTTGAGCCTTCGTGACCTGCTGTTGCTGGTGTTCTTTAGCACGGTCGGATTGTCGGCAAAACTCCGAATACTGATCAGTGGTGGCAAGTCGCTCGCGATTCTGGTCGTCTGCGCAGTCGGCTTTCTATTCTTGCAGGACTTGGCCGGGATTGGCGTCGCGATGTTGCTGGGTGCCGCCCCTGCCTACGGACTGCTCGCGGGCAGCATCGCGTTTGCTGGTGGCCATGGTTCAGCCATATCCTATGGACAACTTGCCGCTGACCAAGGTTTACCCGGGGCGATGGAACTGGGGCTCGCCTGCGCAACGTTTGGGCTGATTGCCGGAGGGCTGCTCGGCGGCCCGATTGCCAAGTTTTTGATCTCACGAAACAAACTTTCGGGCGACCTGTCGGTGCAAGAATGTGTTCCTGGTCCCGAGAAAACCGAAGCCGTCGGCCACGTCACGCTGGCCGGCATGCTTGACTCGATTCTGGCACTGGCGATCTGTCTGGCCGCCGGTTCGCTGGTAAACGATTGGTTGGCAGATCGTTCGTCGCTCCCATTGCCTGGATTCCTGACCGCGATGTTTGTGGGGATCATCATCGCCAATGGACTGGACATGCTTGGCAAGAGTATCGACAAACCTGCAATCAGTCTGTGCAGCGATGTTAGCTTGCAACTCTTCTTGGCGATGAGCTTGATGAGTTTGCAATTGTGGACGCTGTCGGGTGCCCTGGGTCCAATCCTGCTGGTGCTGGTGGTACAGATCACGGTGATGGTGGCCATTTCACTGTTGGTCGTCTTCCCAGCCATGGGACGTGACTACGACGCTGCCGTGATTGCGGCAGGTTTTTCTGGCTTGGGCCTCGGCGCGACTCCCGTCGGCATCGCGAACATGCACGCGGTCACGGCGAAGTTCGGTGCGTCGCCAAAAGCGTTCTTGGTGGTGCCACTGGTGGGTGCATTCTTCTTGGACATCGCCAACGCAGCCATCATCCAAGCGTTCCTGGCCAGTCCACTGTTCTCCGCGGCAAGCTAAGCAGGTCAGCCGCAAGGACTCAGGAGGCCGATTCGGTTGAGTGAGTTTTGATCCGTGTCGCGCCGCAATGGTTGACCTCACCCAAAGGTTGCGCACAAGCAGCACCCGTGAACCACCTGAAGAATGTCAGGTTTTCAACTCAACCGATTGGACCGCCTTCCGTGGGGTCGAGACGTACATGATGGCTTCCTGTCCTGCCAAACCAGACTGCTTCAGCAATGCAAAGTGAGAATACCGTTCGATCTGGAACCGATGACCGTCAATGCAAAAGTATCGATGCAGCAATTTTTCATGCCGCATCGTGAACAACTGGATCTTGCCTTTCACGGAGAAAGTCTTTCCATCCCGAAGAGTCCGCTTCATCTTGTACCGGTGAGAAAGAATGAAGCCCCATAGAATCAGACCGAAGAACACCGTCACACCAACGTACGCCGACAACGATCGAACCCCAAAGGCGCTGGTGCGCAGCATCTCCGCACAGAAGCCAAGGAAAGCCACGCCAAATACGATCGAGAAGGCCACCCATGCCAAGCGTGAGTTCGCATCGTGGGCTTTTGAGATTCGATCCTTCTGGGCTGCCGACAATTCACCGGACCGATTGGCCGCAAGATCCGCCTGAGAAAAACCAAAGACTGTTTCCAGAGCCGCTTGCCGTTTCGATAGGTCATCATCCACTGTGTGCATTCTTTCGATTCACCTCCATTCGAAACTCTTCCAGGTGAAAGTCAACCGTTTCAAACGCGTCATTGTAGCGACGGAAGACAATTGAGACTGAAGCGAGATCGCCCGCAAACGTGGAAACGCCAACGGCGGTCACAATCAGTCCCCTTCGTCTCGACGTGTCGACTGAGCCGTCATCAACCTATCAACGCAAGTAGGATCGGCACTCTTGCCCGTCAGAGTCGCGAGTGTCGGTAGACAGCGGCACCACGCTGAGCTTGCAGACAAACTCGCATGTCAAACAACTCGCTTTCAAGATCGTCGACTTCTTCTACTTCGCGTTCGCTGTGGAATGGGGTCTTATCCGGACCTCTTGGACCGCATGCATCTTTC
>NZ_JBICHO010000605.1:0-10487 GCF_043100905.1 Rhodopirellula sp. JB055
ACAAACCGGACGAGAGTTGTTCGACTTCACTGACCGCTGCAACAGAAGCGGGGTCGTCAAAGTTCTTGACATAGAGCGCCGCGATCTTGCCGGTCAACGAGAGCATCTCGCTGCAGTAGTCGAGGTAACGGTTCAGTTCCAAAGGCGTCATCTTTTGTCGCGGTGAGTTGTCGGTACCGCGAAAATTGGAGAGCACCCGCTCGGGATCTTTGGTGAGTTGATGCATGTCGATGATGTGACACAACGATCTCAATTCGTGAATGGCCGTCAGGGCACGGCGCCGTTTCAATCGCGTTTCCAAAGAGATCAGAAAGTAGATGCCTGCACTGAGAAGCAGCATGACTTGGCTGGAGGAATCCGCCATTGCGATCAGGTTGGGAAGCTTCATGTCATCGCTGGACAAATCGGTCGTTGCCGGTTGTGCGATGGAAAAGACCAGGACAACAAGAGATCCAATCAATCCGGCGAGCAGCAGGTAGCTTGCGAAACGGATGCGTCGAATCGGTCGACCAATCTCTTGAGATCGCTGGGATGCACTGCGACCGACCTCCAGCAGTTCGCCGCACAGATGTTGCAGTCCCGAGTCAGGGAACCGCTCGCTGATCCGGCGCTGCAACTTGGCAATCGTTTCCACGATATGCGTGTCTTGCAGGGTCAACTGAGAAGACGATTCGTTTTCCATCCGAGCCTTCAAACCGAAAGGTATTCTTCCATGGCTTCGCGAAGCACGTCCTCGCGAACTTCTGTGTTCAGCCAATGAGGGACGACCTTTGCCAGGCAGGCGGCATGGATGTCCCAGCGAGTGATGCAGTTACTGCCCGCGTCCATTTTGCAGCGTTCCCAATCGCTGATGTCGTTGGCGTCCCAGCTTTCGTTGAGGTCCACCAGCACCGTGCCCGGTGGCGTGGTCGAGCTGCGAAACGCATCAATGATTTCCGACGCTGGGCCATCGATCGCCAGCCAAACGTTCGCCAACGAGGTCGTCGTGATCTCCTCAGGAGAACTGACCGTCACGATGCGATCCGAAACCGTTTCAGGTGCCGAGCCACTGGAAGGTGGACAGTCCGGATCGACTTCCTGAACTGGAGGGGCTTTGTCAGTTGGGGTGGTTGGCTTCGGCAGATTCGCGGCAAGTTGATTCTCGGATGTCAGCTTCTGTGCGAGTCGTTTGCGCGTGTCGGTGTCGGAGCTGATCACGAGCACCTGTTGAACCGAAAATCCGCCCAGTTCCAATCGGTCTCTAACCAGTTGCGTCCAAACTTGTTCTCGAACCGAGATCGCTTGCCAGTGTGATGACGTTTCCTGTGCCGGTTTGGATTCCGGTGTGCTTCGCAGTGCTTCGGCAGGCTGGGATGGATCCATTCCCGTGATGCCCAAGTGGCTCGCTGTTTCCGGATCATTGGACATCATGCCGCGGCAACTGGGGTCGATCCAGACACCGCGAAAGCTCATCGCGTGCATGCCGTTCAACGCGGTTAGCAGTTGCTTGGGGCTCAGGTCGAACGACAAAACACGGCAATCCACATTGGCTTGCTCAAACGCACTTTCAAGTGCGAACTGCGTGGGGTTGCCCGCAACAGGATGCCCAATCACGGCAAGCACGGGCTCGATCTTTTCGTCCATGGATGGAGGCATGCCGTGATTGGTAAGGCGTTGAATGATTGATGAGGGAGTTGACGCGAAGCAGCGGAGATGGACGTCAAAACGTCATTCATCGTTGTTTCCCCTCTCGCTTGTGATTCGGGGATACGATCTCAGTCGCGTCTCTCAATGTCCAGTCTACCGTCATCTAACTGGATGCACGACCTTGCTATGCTGTGGCAATTGGTTGCGATTTTGATTGTGTTGTTTTCTCCCCCCATTTGCAGTTTGAATGCTGCCGCGACTCGACGAACATCTTCATGGAACCTTCTCGATTCGAATTTTGCTCACTGGACCGCACCAGCCTGCGACTGCATCAATGGGATCGGCTGCAAGTCGTTTGGCAACGCTTGAAAGAATCCAAGCATCCGCTTTACCAAGAAGCATTTCAGGTCGCTCCCGATTTGTGCGATTGGGAGGCGTTCCAGTCGTTGCCGTTTCTAATCAAATCGGATTTGCTCGGCAGTTCACGAGAAGAACCATCCAAGCTCTTCACGCGGCCGCGCCAGGCATATTCGCGCGCCCACCAGACCAGCGGTTCGCGAGGCTGGCCGATGCCCATTTACGACACGCCCGAGGATTGGCGTTGGTGGCTGGCATGTTGGCAGTACGTATTGGATGCGGCTGATGTCCGTCCGGCCGACACCGTGATGATGGCGTTTTCATTCGGGCCGTTCATTGGTTTTTGGTCGGCCAACGATGCTCTGGTCGAGCGGGGGTGTTTGGTCGTTCCCGGCGGCGGTTTGTCATCCTCGGCACGCTTGCAGATGATGCTGGATCGCGAGTGCACTGTTGTGTGTTGCACGCCGACTTACGCGTTGCATTTGATTTCCGTTGCGAACGAACACGGAATCGATTTGAAAGGCAGCAGCGTTTCGCGATTGATCGTCGCGGGAGAGCCCGGTGGGAGCGTGCCCGAAATTCGTCGCGCCATTGAAGAGCCCTGGGGGGCTCGTGTGATTGACCATGCTGGTGCGAGCGAGCTTGGAGCCTGGGGATTTCCGACCGCTGACGATCGCGGTTTGCATATCATCGAGTCCGAATTCATTGCCGAGTTCTTCGTGCTGGATGAAGACGGGCAACCCAGTCGCCCCGCAACATCGGGCGAGGCATCCGAAATGGTGATGACGAACTTGGGGCGTCACGGCGGCCCGGCAATACGTTATCGAACCGGTGACATCGTGCGCCCGGTTTGGGAACACGGTCTGGCTTGCCAATTCGTCAAACTGGAGGGCGGAGTGATCGGACGAGCGGATGACATGTTGGTCATTCGTGGCGTCAACGTTTTTCCCGCCAGCATCGAAGCGATTGTTCGCCAGGTGGTGCCCGAAGCAGAGTTTCGAATGATCGCCTCGCGGCGGGATCATTTGGATCAGCTTTCGATCGACATTGAGTCTCCCGCCGGCAGCGAATCCCAGCCTGGAGGTTTGGGGCAGCTACGGGAATTGCGAGATGCGTTCCGAGAACGACTGGCCCTGCGCGTCGAGATCACATCGGTGCCCAACGGATCGCTACCTCGCTCCGAGGGAAAATCAAAACGCTTTGTGGACCAACGCTAAACGCGGAATGCTGCTGAAAGCGGTTTACGTGGATCATCCAGATGATGAGGCTGCCAACGCACGAATGGTTTGCAAGCGTACTGCAAGCATCGAAGTAAAGACTTGATTCTGAGTGTCAATCCAGGAGACTTTTCACCCGGGATTCTTGCCACACCTTGACTCAATCACTCAGCTAACTTGACGATTGGTTGGGTCTCGATCATTTCGAAGAAGCCAATTGGCAGTACAATTGGACTTTGTGGTTGGGTGGCTGTCTGCAAGTCTTCGATCGACTTCTGTTTCGAAGCTTTTGCTTGGAGATCGCTGAAGGACTTTTCCATGTCGGTTGCTTCAATGTCGAGCGTTGGGACAGGCGGCATCTCCGTGGAATCATCTGACGCTGGGACGTTCACGTTGGGAGCCTTGCAAGGAATGCATTGCCCGTCACATGGAGTTTCTGTGCATTGGGTTTGGTGCTTGCTCTTTCCAAAAAGGTGTGAGGGAGGAGCATGCTTCTCGAGGCAGTGGCTGAGCGATGCGCACCCACCAGATGAGATCAGCAGAACGGTCGCAATTAGGTTGTGTTTCTTTCTCATGATCACACCGTGGCTCGTTTGAGGCCTGAGAGAGGGAGCGGTCAACTCTGTTTTCGGAATGTCAAGCAAGCTCCCAGCGGAGAAGTCTGGAAAAGACTGTTCATTCGGCTGACCTCAACCGGGTGAGTTTCAAAACCCGCGTGAGCCCGACAGTCCTTAAAGCTTGTCATGAGGCGGTGGTGCTGGTCCTTTTGGACGGATTGGTTCCGGCGGTTGACTTCAAGCTTTTTCGGAAGACGCGGCAGTCGAGAACAATCGGTGTTGAGTGCCGTGCGGGCATGAAAAAACGGAAACCACTCTGAGAACAGACTGGCTTCCGTCGACGCGAATGTTTTGTTGTTGGTTTCGGGATCAGCGATCGCCGCGGCCACCGTAGCCGCCACCGCCTCCTCCGCCGTATCCGCCTCCACCGTATCCACCACCGCCGCCGCCATAGCCACCGCCGCGGTTGCCACCGCCACCGCCGTAACCACCGCCGCCACCGCCACGGCCGCGACCGCCGCCACCGTAGCCTCCTCCACCGCCACCACCGCGTGGCTCGCGTGGACGAGCTTCATTGACTGTCACACTACGACCGTCAATCTCTTGGCCGTTCAGGTTTTCGATCGCGTCTTTTGCGCCTTCGGCATCCGCCATTTCGACGAAGGCAAATCCGCGACTACGTCCTGTCTCTCGATCCATGATGATGTTCACAGCCGACACTTCGCCATACTGTTCGAACGCGCCACGAAGTTCGTCCTCGGTGGCCTTGAACGAGAGGTTCCCGACATAAATGTTCGTCACTAATCTGATACCCTGCAAACCGTCACCAACAAGGCAAGATGCCTCTCGCATTCGGGCTCGTTTCACTGGAAAACGCTTCCAAAACAAACCAACCAACCCAAATGTGGTGCTCAACTGACTGCGCAGCGTGAACCATCCCGATACCCCAGTCAATCCCATCTTTTTGCCCCTCCCTCGGAATTCACGAAACAATCTGAGAGCGTTCCACAGGCGTTTCCAAGGGGCGACAACCGCTTTCGCATGTTGCAGATTCACCGTCCATCCGAAGTCTTGACGCCACTACAAGATACGCTCTGCCGTCCGTTTGGATGCCGCGATGACGGGAGCGATCCCGACGCCACCCAGTGCGTTTGTGTTCAGGTGCAGATGAGGGAGAGCGTCGACGGCGGTTCGGATCCGTTGGACTTTGTCTAAGTGGCCAACTTCGTACTGGGGCATCGCGTTGTTCCAACGAACCACCCGTAACACGGCTGCGATGTCTTCGAGAGGCTGGGTTTGGTCCAGTCCGATCAGGTCACCGAGTTCGGAGCGAACAATGCTGACGATCTCTTCATCAGTGCGTTCGAGAATCTCAGGTTGCAGCACGCCGCCCACAAACGCTCGCACGATCACATAGTCGTCGGGTGCACGCTGGGGAAACTTGGTGCTTGCGAAACTACCTGCCAGCACGCGACGATTCTCCTTTGGCGGGACGACGAAGCCGAAGGTCTCAGGCAGACGCGTGATGCAGTCACGTCGAACGGCCATGACCACAATCGCAGTGGAAGCGAATGGAATCGAGCGAAGCGCGGAGGCCGCTTCCTCACTGAGCGATTGCAAGAGGTTTGCGGCGACGTGCGCTGGGGTCGAAACAACGACTTGGTCAAACTCATGCGATGCCTGGTCAAACTTCTGAGATGACTGGCCGTCGGTATCTGATTCAACGTTCAGTTGATAGCGGTCGTTCGGAAGCGGAGCAATCGATCGCACTGTGGAGTTGAGCCGAATGTTTTCACGACCCATGAAATCGGCGAGCGTGTCCATCCATTGCTTCATCCCGTTTGGGAACGCACGGAACTTCTCGTAGCGAGCGCCACTGCTGGCTTGTTCGGTGGTGTCTTCTCCGGTCCGAATCCGGCGCAGCGTTGCTTTGGCAAGCGAGCCGTCGTTGGTTTCCATGTCCCAGATTGGTTTCATCGTCGCTGCCATGCTGAGTCGATCGACATCGGCGGTGTAGATGCCTGCGACCAAGGGAGCGACGATGTTGTCGAGGCACTCTTCGCCAAGTCGCCGACGAACAAACGATCCCACGCTCTCATCAGTCGAACTGTCGGCTCGGCGTGCAATGAAGCGTTCACGAAGCAAGCGAAGTTTGCCCGAGAGGCTGAGCAAAGGCGTCGTCAGCATCGACCCGAGTTTGGTCGGACGCATCAAAACGAATCCTTCTGGGATTGGAATCAGCCGGTTGCCTCGTGCGATCATCGCACCACGACCGCGCGGGTTGGGACGCAGCAATTGATCCGCGACGCCCAATTGTTCGCAAAGATCGATGGCAGCCGATGGTGCCGTGGCGAACATGTCAGCCCCGTGGTCGATGACGAACGTGCGGCCTTGATCGTCGGTCAGCGTTTCAGTGTGAATCACACCTCCGAGTCGATCGGAAGCTTCGAAGAGGGTGATGTTGGGAAGCGGCTGATTCTGACGTTGAGCCCGCAAACGCAGGTGAGCGGCAGTGGACAATCCTGATAGTCCACCGCCAATGATCGCAATGTTCATTGATTCATCGGGCTCATCGGTTCCAAACCATAGCCTGAACCGCTTTGATCCATGCTGCCGTCTTCCATCATGGGTTCGCCGTAGCCAGGTTCCATTTCCATGCCCATGTTCATATCGTCGTATCCGGGTTCACCCATGCCGTAGCCTGAGTTGCCATAGCCCGACATTCCGTTTTGGTTTCGTCCACCGCCCATCTTCGCCATGGCACTGAACATGCTGATCATGGGCTGAACGGCTGCAATCATTGGTTCGGTCGCTTCGTGGAAGGCGGTCGCGTCGGCGGCGGACTCGATTGGTTGCAAGAAGGTCTCGAACATCTGTGCAGATTGTTGAATGGTGCTCGCAGCCATTGAGTTCATGTTGCTGGATTCTTGCGCCAATGCGGTCATGCTGGTTTGACCGTCTGTCATTGCTTCGAGCTTCTTCGTTTGTTCTTCCACCCACGTGGGAAAATCATCCGCGAAGACCTTGGGAATCCAGTAGCCTTCCACTCGAACCATTTCGTGCGTCGGTCCTCGGTTGGAACGCCGTTGACCAGGTTGTTGGCTGCCTGAACTGGCACGCTGGATGGTTGCGGTGTCTCCTTTGAAATTGGCGACTTCCCACTGCGGTTCCGACGAGGTGAAAGTCTGAGTCAGTTGGTGGACATAGGGAGCCATCGCTTGGCTTCGATCTCGGACCCAGTTGGTGAATCCTTTTCGACGGATGTTGTCGGGTGTCATGGCGTCGTCTGCCAGTGCTGCGCGAAGAGCGTTGGCTGTCGGCAAAATCAAATCATTGAACGCTTCCGAGAACGCACCGGGAGAATCGGGATCGCCCGAAGACAAGGAGGGATGCGACAAGATCCAATTCTGGCGAGTCACAATCAGGTCGACCAAACGATAGAATCGTTCGTTGCCTTGGTTCCATTCGTTGGCGTCAATCTTCTGCATTGCCAAGTCAACCAATTGGTCGAGTTCGCTACGGAACGAAGGTGGCAAGGCATCGACAGCGACGGCCAAATGTCCTTCGCGAATTTGGGTTTGGATCTGCTCGATTGCTTCGTTGATGGATAGATTTGGTGCCAGTGGTTGGTATGCCGGTGGTGCCGGTGGGGTAGGAAGTGGATCGGGCGCCGCAGCAGATTCTGCATCGGCCACCTGACGCAGTTCCTCGCTCAGAGATTCACGCTGTTCTTTCAAGCGAGCCGCGATCTGTTCCGCTTGGATTCGACTTTCCGCGATCAGTGATTTCATCGGCACGCTGACACGTTTGCCGTTGGACATCAGCAGGATGACATTGTTGTCCCACAGTCCGACCATCTGAGCCTGGACCGTTCGGTTGCCAACCAGGCTGGTCCAGTTCTCTGCAATCAGGTTCGATGACGTTCCCAACATCGCACCGCATGCGACCGCGAGGCCGATTGTGCCTGATAGGATCGAGTGCCGATGCGGAAGTAGCCGAAAGAAGACTTGGCGATCAAACATGATCGAGGGTCCAAATGAAAGGTGAGACGGTGAAGTCGCGAAATCGAGGGCGGCTCAAGAGAGCGGTTGTGATTGCGAAAGCGGACACCGCCACGCCACCCGACCTCATCCACTATAGTAACTCAGGCGGGCGGGGTCGCCGACGTGAAAAAGGCATCTGGGAGTTGAAAACGCGATGGACGAACTGGACTGCCCGGACGATGAAGAAAAGCAGCGGCTTCGCGAGCAGCACTACAACGCGACGATCATCAAACGGGTGGACCTGACCGAGGACCTGGCTCGATTTCGGATTCAGTGCGATGAGCCGGTGATGCCATTCGAACCGGGCCAGTACGTTGCCATCGGACTGGGGAACTGGGAGCCGCGATTGCGGGGCACTCAGGCCGAAGACGTGCCCGTTAAAAAGTCGCGAAAATTGGTTCGTCGGGCGTATTCGATTTCATGTCCGATGCTGCACGATGCCGACTCGCCCAACGCAGGTGAATTGGCGCCGGTCGATCAGATTGACTATTTGGAGTTCTACATCACTTTGGTGCGCCAGGGAGCGACCTCAGCGAGCAAGCCTCCCGCCCTCACCCCGCGACTGTTTGGCAAAGGAGAAGGCGACCGAATTTGTGTCGAACGGAAAATCACCGGACGATATCTGTTGGGGGACATTCCCCTGAATGAAAACGTCTTGATGCTCGGCACCGGCACCGGCGAGGCACCTCACAATGCGATGGCAACCACGTTGCTTTCGCGTGGGCATCTCGGAAAGATTGTCATTGCAACCAGTGTTCGTTACCGATCAGACATCGCCTACCAGGCCGAGCATGATGAGCTGATGCGGCGCTACCCGAACTATTGCTACTTGCCACTGACAACTCGCGAACCAGAGAATTTAGAGCCTGACCGGCCGGATTACGTCGGGAAACAGTATTTGCAGACAATGTTTACCGCCGGCAAGTTGGCGGAGGTGGTAGGTGATCCGCTCTCGCCTGAAAACACGCACGTGTTCTTGTGTGGGAACCCTGACATGATCGGTTATGTGCCTCCCGGAGGTGATGTCCCCGAGAAGCCTGGGATGCTGCCTCTGTTGAGAGCCGCCGGATTTCATGACGCCACAGAAACCCCCGGCCCCGGCACCATTCGCTTCGAAAAGTATTGGTAAGCTAGTCGGTTCAGAAACAAACGTTCCCATTCGACAACTATCCACAACAACTAGCACGTCATCCCACGAGAGTGATCATGGATTTGAACAATACAATCGCGTTGATTCTTGGCGGTGGCCGCGGAACACGATTGTTCCCGCTCACAAAGATCCGCGCCAAACCCGCGGTTCCGTTGGCCGCCAAGTACCGTTTGATCGACATCCCAATCAGCAACTGCATCAACAGCGGTTTGAATCGCGCGTACGTGTTGACTCAGTTCTTGTCAGAAAGCTTGCACCGCCACCTTCGTCAGACGTACACCTTTGACCACTTCAGCGGCGGGTTCGTCGAGTTGCTGGCCGCTCAGCAAACCGTCAACTCAGGCACCGATTGGTACCAAGGCACCGCCGATGCGGTCCGCAAGAACCTGGTTCACTTGCGAGAAAGCTGGATCAAACACGTGCTGATTCTTTCGGGCGACCAACTGTACCGAATGGATTTTCGCGAGATGATGAAGACTCACATTGAGTCGGGAGCCGCTGCGACAATCGCCGGGATTCCTGTGACTCGCAAGGACGCTTCCGCGCTCGGAATCATGCAGGTTGATGACACGGGGCGAGTGACCGGTTTTGTTGAAAAACCGCAGACAGAAGAGGAGATCGCCAAAGTTCGCATGGAACCAAGTTGGATCGATGCTCGTGGGATTGAGAGCCAGGGCCGCGATTTGTTGGCCAGCATGGGACTGTACATCTTCGACAAAGACCTGATGGTCGACATGCTCGAAAACAGCCTGCACAGTGACTTCGGCAAAGAGGTTTTCCCCGAAGCAATCAACACCCACAAAGTTCAGTTGCACCTTTTTGATGGGTACTGGGAAGACATCGGGACGATTCGTTCGTTCTACGAAGCGAACCTGTCGCTGGCTAGCAAGAACCCGCCCTTCGACATTCGAAATCGCCATTCACCGATCTACAGTCGGCCCCGATTCCTACCGCCAACGATCATGGGCGATGCGAAGATCACAGGCAGTCTGATCGCCGATGGTTGCCGCATCGGTGACAACGTTACCATTGAAAACAGCGTGATCGGGTTGCGAACTGTGATCGGCGACAACGTGACGATCAAAGACAGTGTTGTGATGGGGGCGGACTTTATCGAGATGCGGGACGCCGACCGACGCGGGAAGTTGCCGCTTGGCGTGGGCGCTGGCAGTCTGATTCAGGGGGCGATTCTCGACAAGAACTGCCGCGTCGGCGAAAACGTTCGAATCACGAACGAAGCCAACGTCGATCATCAAGGCGAAGATGATGACCTGCAAATTCGCGATGGGATCAGCATCGTGATTAAAGACGGCCAGATCCCGGACGGATTCAAGTGCTAGCCAGTTTTGGTTGAGCAGCGGCGCGGCGGTTCGCCGCCGAGCTTTCAGGCTGCAGAATTCATTGGCGAAGAGCCATGTGGCCAGATAGAGGAGGAGAGTTCGTGGAGTGTTTTCTCGCGTGAACTCTTCAGGTGGCCATGCTCACTCAAGGCGAGTGAGAGTTCAGGAATCGGCGGATTCTTTGGAAACGCCCAGTT
>NZ_JBICHO010000606.1:0-15096 GCF_043100905.1 Rhodopirellula sp. JB055
CCCCGCGCCCCCCCGCGCCCCCCCCCCGCCGCCTCACGCCCTCGCCCCCCCCCCCAGCCCGGCGCGCCAACAACGCCGCGAACAGCGCCTCGCGAGAGAGTTTGGAACCAATTACGGCTAGGTCGGGGCCGACCTGCTTTCCAAACCCGTTGACGATGTGGCAGTTCGCACAGGTCGCCACGCCCCGGAAGATAGCCAAGCCTCTTTTCGCGTCCCCTTTCAGACTCACCAATTCATCAAGCGGCGGTAGCGGAGCGTTGTCAACCGCGGCGGGTTGAGGCAGCGATTTCCGGGCTCGCTTCGCAATGGCGGGGTTCGCATTGCGACCAAGCAATCCGCCCGCCAACAAATGAGTGTCGGCTGGAAGACGCCCCTCTTCCACCATCTTTAGCAATTCTTCTGCACCACCGTTGGATTTCGCCATCGCACGCACGGCTGCACTTCGCAAACCGTAGTCCATCTCCTCATCCCCAGAAGTCTTGGCCAGCGATCCGATCGCACGTCCATTCCCCAGTGAACCGAGCAGCGACAAAATTCGGCCTCGTTGGCCGGCGTCGTACATCGAATCCTTTGCCAGAACACCAACAAAACGGTTCCAACCGTCTTTGCGTTTCAACAGCAAACGCAGTGCAGAAAGCGACAGGTTGTCGTCGCCCTTTCGAAGCATCGCGGCAATCAGTTCCTCGTCCATGTCCATGATCTGAAACTGGTCGACCAACTCAACGAAGTCCGATTCCCCCGCGCGACCGCGAATGTATTCCATGATCGCAGCCTGCGTCTGGGGATACTTCGCAGGATCAAAATCAGGCATTCGCTTCACCGTGCGAACCAGAACCTGCGGATCCACCTCTTTCCCGTCGTTTTCGTCAGGCAACAACTGGCGAAGGACCAACCCACGAACGGCATCGGGATGGTACTCCAGCGATCGGAAGTAACGCTCGGTTTCGTCACGGGGCATTCCATTGGCCAGCAACTCCACCATCTTCGCCGCCGCGTCATCGGTGCGCAGTCGCCAAACCAAATCGCGCCCGGCGGGTGTGTTCCAGTGGCCTTGGTTGGCGTTCATCCACGCGGCGTAGCAATCGCCTGCTCGCAGATCGCTTCCGATACCGAGAGCCTCCAACATCCAGCGATCTTCACCGTCATACTGCATCGCCAGCTTTGCCCAAACGTTCGGCATCGCATTGGATTCATCAAACCGCAACGCGACAGCCAGCTCGCGTCGAACCGCAGCGGAAGAATCACTGGCCGCTTCACCGCAAACATTCGCGATGGGCAACCCAAGTTGTTTGCACAACCGAATCGCGGTGCAACGAATGTCGGCGTCCTCATCGCCAAGAGCCTTGTCAACGTACTTCCGGCCTTGCCCTTCGATCTTGCCGAGCAACCACAAAGCACGAGCCCGATAGCGTGGGTTCTCGTCTCGGTACAGCGACAACAACGCAGGCTCCGCATCGGTTCCCATCGCGTGCAACTTTTGCCAAGCAAGGTAACGCACCGAACGGTTCGGATTCTTCAACGCCTCAATCGCTCCTTCCACCGACTCCAAATCAAACTTCGGCACGGAATACTTCACACCCGGCGGTGCAACACGAAACAGACGCCCGCGGTCGCTGTCCTTTTGATGGTGCCCACCAACGCCGGGGTCATACCAGTCGGTCACAAACAAAGATCCGTCAGGAGCCACGCAAACATCCGCGGGACGAAACCAATTGTCGGTCGTGCCGGTGATCAACGGCTCGATCGTCGCGGAGTATCCCGCCCCATCTGCCGTCATCGGATACGCCCGAACCACATTGGGACCGGGGTCGCAGTGAATGACTTCGTCCCAAAAACGTTCGGGCAACAAACGCCCTTCGTACACGCAGATTCCGCTGGGTGATCCGGCCCCTGTTTGCAAAACATTGGGCACCACACCGGGATCGTTCAGGTGCCAGTGTTGCAATGGGATCTCATCTTCCAAATGGATCCGATCGGCTCGCCAAGACGCCCCGGTTTGTTCGTCGCGGTAACCATAGTTGCCTTGTTCCATCACAAAGTTGATGCGAGTCCCGCGGTTCCCATCGTCGTCGTTGTCACTTTGCCACAAAGCGCCAAACGATTCGACGGTGGTTTCCCAATTGTTCCGAAAATTGTGCGCGAGAACTTCGAAGTTGGAACCATCCAGGTCACATCGAAACGGCATCCCACCGAACAAAGGTTTGCCATCGTCGACGACCGCACGGCCGTGGATGTCGACCACGGTTTCACCGTTTGCATCTTTGACCTGCATGCCGGTGTTGCCGAAGTTCCAATACAATTTGCCATCGTCGCCGAATAGGAACGAGTGCGCCGAATGGTCGTGCTGAGGCTGTCCCGTTTCGGTGAACATCGCGACTTTGGAATCGGGAAGATCATCCCCATCAGTGTCAGTGAATTTCCACACGGTCGGCGAAGCCGTCACGATGACTTCGTTGCCAAGCACGCAAATCCCCATCGCGGAATCAATCTCCCGGCCTTGGTAATACGTGTGAACGCGATCCAGTTTTCCGTCGCCTGTCGTGTCTTCCAAGATCAAGATTCGGTCGCCTTCGGGACGCGAGCCTTGGTTGCGACGGTAGTTCATCACATCGCAAACCCAAACGCGACCGCGATGATCAACGTCCAAGTTGGTCAAACTGGATAGATCCGGCTCGCTGCCCATCAAGGTGACATCCAATCCCTCGGCAACTTCCAATCCAGCCACGGCACGTTCAGGCGAACGCTGGTCCTCCGCCGCTTTGCCATCGACTTCGTTCAGATTTTTCGGCGCGGCCCCGGCGTAAACGGCGAACCGGACGCTGGTGCTTTGGCCATTCCGTTGGTTCGTGCCGCCGCTCTCCAAGGCTCCTGTCACAGTCAAGCGATCCAAGCCGGCCGGCACGTCAAATTCAATCACGCTGGGAGCATGTGTTCCAATGGCAATTTTGCCTGGAAGCTTGTTCTCGACCAACACCGGACCGCCCGAACAATTCGCGTTTTTGCGAACCTCACCGAATCCAGCTTGGGCGTTCACCCAACCGTGATCGACCAGGTCCAATGTTCGCTTTTCAGTTCCCTTGTTGCCGTGCAACGTCGGTGCCAGCCAAGCCACATGGTCGCACGCGTAGTCGCCATTGCCTTCACTGACGACCAAGTACAATTTCTGACGAGCAACCTCATCGACCTTTGTCAGGTCCACATCAATCGCAACTTGATGCCCTTCCGTCGCGGTGGTGACCAACGGACTGGCGAACAACAACTCAGCGGACGTTGCTGACGTCGCGCGGTTCAGCGTTTTTTTTTTCGAATCGGACTCGTTCGAATCACTGCTGACGGGAATGTCAAACTCTTTCGCGACCGACTCCAAATCGAACGTCTTGGGCGGGTCGTAGTCTTGATCCGCCAGCAACTTGCCAGCCGGGATCGGTTGAAGCGAGTTGGCTTCCTTGGTCGGATCATCCCCTGCGGTCCAGCGAATCGCGTTGGTGACCAAACGACGGACAGGAACGTGCGACCAATTCCAGTGATAGTGCCCGCCGGTAAAACCAAAGCTGCGGCCACCCAACTCAGGTTCATAGGCCCAAGCAACCGTTTGCGGTTCACCCGCCGCGACAGATTTGCGAACGTGAGGGTTGCCACTGTGAGCGCCGTCTTTGCGTCGCATCGTCGATTCAGGAGCGACCGCCTGCAGGATCGGCGTCAGCTTGCCCTGTTCTGAAAATCGCAAGTGGAAGTACCACTCATCATTGGTCGCAAAGGGCTCGACGTTGTGCGTGATCGGGTGCTCGGGCAGCGAATCAAATTTCCCGATCCAGTGTGGATTGACGCTGTAGTGAATCTCGAAGTGGCCTCCCAACAACTCAACCATGTCGTCACCAGATTCACCGGGCAACATCTCGGTGGCATAGTGCAAACACACCAGCCCACCACCACGCTTCAACAGAGATCGCAATTCTTCGCGATGGTCGAACGCAACATGGCGTCCTTGTCCGTCGCTGTACAAAACCACGCTGTCGGCGGCTTCCACCTTGGAAGAATCTTCAGGCCAACCACGCACGACTTCGGTCTGGAGGTTTGGATTGGCTTCTTTCAAGGATTGCTCGAGAACCTTCAATCCCGCGTAGTGCTCGTGAGCCCCAAAACCGTGGCTGGGTGCACCGGCGATGAGCAGGATCCTTTTTTTCATTGCCTCAGCGGACGTCGCTGAGGAAGCCAAAGCGTTCCAACCAACAACGACGCAGACAACAGCGGCGATCCAGGACCACGATGTGGCCGGGTAAACATCTTTTTTCATGGAAGCGGGGGAACCAAGGTTCCAGGTGGGAGGATGTCAGGTAGGGAGAACCACCCGTCATTGATGACGGAAGTTCCACCCGATTGTAACCCAACCCAAAGTCCATGGAGTTCCCATGCGATCGATTCGCATTGGCCACGCCGCTAACATCGTCAATTGTTGTTCACGCGTTGCGAAACATCCGCGTCACGTGTCTCGGCGGCTCCCCCAAACACGCAAACATTCGAGACCAATGTTCCGCCTCAGCCCTCAACTGTAAAAGCACAGATAGGCAGTCGGTTCGAGCACACGAACCTGGAACTTCTCGTTGGCGTCAATCCTGAACTCGGAACCGGCTGGGTAAGCACGGTATCCCGGTTCGCCTGGCAACTTGGCTTCCAGTTTGCCCGACACCACTTTCATCAATTCGTTTTCGCTGGTTCCAAACTCGTATTCCCCGGCCAGCATCACGCCCGAAGTCGCGCGGCCTTCGCCATTTTCAAAAGCGATGGAAGTGACATTGCCGTCGAAGTATTCGTTGACTTGCATGATGATCTCAGTAAGAAGGGGAGTTGATCAGACACGGCGAGAGGACGCGAATGTCCGGCTCAACCTGCCATTTCGGGGTAGGAACGCGAGGAAGATAATTCAAGCCGCGTGGCTTCGCGAGTCATCCTGGGCGGACTCAACGCATTTCCGACAAACACTCACGAATTCGTTCGGCTACATCGGACGCCAACAACGCTCGGTGATCGATGACCAACAACGCATCGCTCAATTTCGTTGCGTTTTCCAGTGGCACTGGTTTCTCGCTCCTGCGATCGCTGGTTCGATGCATTCCACGGAAACCTTCGCCGCACGGCAAGCCAATGGCACGCAAGGCTTGCAATACATTGGAGCGAGTCTCAGCATCCCGGGCCAAAATCGGCAATTTATACGGAGCCTGAACCACGCTCGGGTCGTCATCCCAAATCGCCATGCAACCGACCGCCGCCCAATCCAGTTGACTCAAACGCCTCGCGTTCTCTCGGCGGATTTGATTCATCCGATTCAGCCAGCTCAATTGCGGCAACAATGTCGCGCATTGCAGAGGCGACAACGGAAACGCATCGCTCGGACGGTCCACGATTCCATTCAGCTTCTGATACTTGCTCTCGATACGAGTCGCCAGAGCGCCTCCGTTGCCACACGTCAGTGGTTTGCTGCCGCCGAAACTGTAGGTGGTCCAGTCGGCCATCGCCCCAACAGGCACGAAACGACGTGGCTCGGTCGCCACCGTTTGAATCCGTCCTGCGCCAATCGCTTGGCAAGCGTCCTCGATCAAAAACCAACCGCGTTGACGGCAGAGATCCGCCGAGGCCAGCGAATCGACCACTTGACCATGAAGGTGCGAGGCCAGCAAAACAGACTCGGGAGGGGCCTCGATCTGTTCAATCGACTTCAAGCACGGCGAAATTCCGGATGCCGAGCGAATGCCATCCGCCGCCGACGTGGGTTCGGTGTCGCACAGCACTGGGCGAGCCCCCATCAATTCGACGGTTCGAAAATTGCCGGGGTAATCGTAAGCCGACAGAATCACTTTCGTTGCCGACTTCCGCCTTCCCCCCGCTGGCCCGGCCCCCAAAGCTCGCAGAGCAAGCTCAATCGCCGACGAACCGGAAGGGCACAACCGGACTTGGGGTGCGTTCCCGAAACATTCCAAACCGTCGGGGGCAGCCTCTTTGGTCGCGGCGTCCGCCACCGCGGAACGGCACCGTTCGTGCACACCTGGGCCGTGGATTTTGCCACCAATGGACTCGGGATAGGTCCCCCACTGGCCGTCGCTGAAAACTTTTGCGACGCCGCGCTCAATCTCACTGGTCAGCTGGGCGTTTTGAGGCGGCCAAGCCGGCCACCCGTCGGAGGCAGCGTCGAACGAATCTTCGGCGGGGAAATCCAATGGATTCTCAGTGCTACGCAAAGGAGGTTGACGAGGCAAGTTAGGGCTGGGCTTGTGGCGATTTTTTTGCTTCCATATCATGCCGCATTGCGAATGACGCAGGCAACCACCAGCCAGGACGGCTGGGGCCGCGTCGAGCTAGTGTCATTTTCCCGGAATCCCTGTCTTGTTGCCTTCTTTCGATCTGTTCTTAACCGATCTACCGCGGCAGGCAACCTTGCTCGCATTTCAGTTGCTGGCACAGGATGCACCGCCCGCTGCTGAACCTTCGCTTCTGCAGCGAATTCTCGAAAACCCTTTGATTTTGCCTGTCGGCGTGGTGGCGATCTTCTACGTCACCTACTTTGGCCCGGAACGACGCCGGCGTGCGGAAGAAGCCAAAATGATGGCCTCGCTGGGCAAGAATGATCGCGTGGTCACGATCGGTGGCATCCACGGAACAATCGTTTCCGCCGCCCCGGACAGCGACACGGTGACTCTGAAAATTGACGAGAGTGGTTCGACACGCATCAAAGTCAATCGGTCAGCCATCGTCAAAATCGTCGGCGAACCCAAGAACAAACCCGACAAAGATTCGTCGGATTGACCTCTTCCCAAACCATCCTTCCCACAGCGACTGGTTTTGGTCGCAGCGGACACATCGCACCCGTACTTAGAAACCACGATGGATCTTTCGACTCTTCCCGATTATTGCCAATCGATTTCGGCACAGTGGCTCGCTCAAACCGACGCTGCAGTGGCAAACGAAGTCTCCAAGGGCATCAGCATGGAACAGATTCTGACGCTGCTCAGCGCTGCAGCCGTCCTGATTCTGCCATTCATCGTTGGCAACTTCCTGGCGAAATCCTTGAAGATGCCAACCTACGGCTCTCGCTTCGGTTTCATCTTGCTCGCCATCACGGCCAGTGCTGTGACGCTGACGAACAAATTCCCGAGCCTCGGCATCGACCTGTCTGGAGGCACCATCCTGGTCTACGAACTGGATCCGGAAAAACAAGCCGCCGTGGTCGAAGGCGGTGGGCAGCGAATCACCAGTGAAGACTTGGTGGCACCGCTGACTCGCCGAATCAACCCAGCCGGCACGCAAGAAATCGTGATTCGCCCCTACGGCGAGCAACAAATCGAAATCATCATCCCGCAAAAAGATCCCGACGCCGTCAAACGCATCAAGGACTTGGTCGAAGAAGCGGGCCAATTGCGATTCGCGATTTTGGCCAACCAGTTTGACCACCAAACGCTGATCAACGAAGCGATCGAACAAGCCGAATCGACTCAACCGGGCGTTGCAACCAAGGACATGGTCGGATCCCCCGAGGATTCGCTCTATGGCTTCTGGGCTCGCATCGGATTTGAAGAAACCGAGACCGACGGTGTGCGTCCCTTGCTGGTACCCATCAGCGGAGCCTTGGCTCGCAACCCTCGCACCGGTGCGATCCTGAACGTGCCCCCGGAAGCACGCGCTGGCGTCGAAACCGTTTCGGTCGCGAAATGGTTGCAAACCCAAGATTTCGACGCGATCGAAGTCCTGATGGTGGTCAATCCAAAACTGGATATCCTCGGCGAAGACCTTGCCTACGCGGCCAGTACCTTCGATGAAACCGGTGCTCCCGCTGTCGCGTTCACTCTGACCGACATGGGCTCAGGCCGCTTCCGTGCTCTGACGACCAACAACGCTCCCGACGGTTCACGAACTCGACAACTGGGCATCGTGCTCGATGACGAGTTGCTTTCGGCTCCTTCGATCCAAGAGCCAATGAACAAGAACGGTCGCATCACGGGCAACTTCACCCGTGAACAAGTCGATTCGTTGGTGCAGATTCTCAAAGCCGGCCAATTGCCAGCCACCGTGACCAAGCAACCCATCGCTGAAAACGAAGTGGGTGCCACCCTCGGTGCCGACACTCGCACAAAGGGTTTGTACTCGATCGGCATTTCGCTCGGTTTGGTGCTCGTCTTCATCCTGTTCTACTACAGGTTTGCGGGCATGGTTGCCTGCATCGCCCTGGTCATGAACATGGCGATGATCCTCGCCACGATGGTCTTCATCAGCCAACCGCTGACCCTGCCAGGTTTGGCCGGTTTGGTTTTGACCGTCGGTATGTCGGTGGACGCGAACGTTCTGATCTTCGAACGAATTCGCGAAGAACTGAACAAGGGTGCCAAGGCTCGCATGGCGATCCGCAACGGTTTCGCTCGAGCGACCACGACGATCATCGACACCAACCTGACCACGCTGATCACGGCCATCGTCCTGTATGCGATCGGCACGGACCAAATTCGTGGCTTCGCCCTCACCATGATCCTGGGCATCCTGTACTCGATGTTCACCGCGATTTACGTTTCGCGAACCATCTTTGACCTGGCCGAACGCCGCGGATTCCTGTCGCTGGGCATGTCCGATGGCGTCAACAGCATTCGCTCGGCGTTCGCTGGTGGTGGGCAGTTTGATTTTATCAACAAAGGCAAAGTCACCTTGGCCCTGTCAGCGATTTTGGTCGTCTGTGGTCTGGCCGCCTTGTTCGCTCGCGGACAAAGCATCCTCGACATCGACTTCGCGGGTGGCTCCTCGGTTCAATTCCGAGTCGACCAACCCACCGAAGCAGATGAGGTTCGCCAAATCATGAACGATGCCGTGGCATCATCTGGACTGGAATCGGTTCAGTTCACGGTCAACGGCGTCTCAATGGAAGGCACCGAAGACGGAACCGTCTTCAAAGTGGACTCCTCAGTGGATCGAGTGGACGACCTGAAGAAGGTCATTCAAGAAGGCTTTGCCGCTTCCGAATCGGTCGGCTTGGTGACCTACACCGTGGACATCACCCCGGCTGATCTTCCCGGTGCTTCGCAAGAGACCGCGGAACCTGCAGCCGAAGCGACCAGCTCTTCCGATCCGCCTGCACCATCGGAAACGACAACCGGTCAATGGCAAGCGTCCGACAACGGCGTCATGCTGGTCGTCGCTCAAGACGATGACGCAGAGTCCGCGACGGAAGAGGCGACGGCAGAAGCCCCTGCCGAAGCTGACGCTGACGAACCTGAAACGAAGTCGGTGCAACTCCCTGGGCTCGCGTTCAGCACCTCCGATATCTCCCTTGGTATCAAGGGTGGCGACGGTGTCTCTGTCAAAAACGAAGAAGGCTTGATCGACTCGATCATGGCCGCCGCAGAGGCCGTCAACGTGCCACTCCAGGCAGAAGGCATTGTTGTCCAACCACTCGGCGATGACGTCGACGCTTGGTCGCCAGGTTCGACACTGGCATTTTCGAAGTGGCGAGTCCAACTGCCACTCGGCGGTGACAACGCGATCAAGGTGATGTCCGAACTGGAACGTCAACTCGATAGCGATCCAGTTTGGATCAGCAGCAGTGCTGTCGGTGCTCGCGTCGCTGGCGACATGATCAGCCGTGCTTTCGGAGCGTTGTTCGCTTCGCTGCTGTGCATCATCGGTTACATCTGGTTCCGATTCCAACGCGTCATCTACGGCGTGGCCGCTGTCGTCGCGTTGCTTCACGACGTTGCCATCACACTGGGTGCAATCGCCGTCAGTTACTGGGTGGCCGACGCTCTGGGATTCTTGCTGATCGATCCTTTCAAGATCTCGCTGACCGTCGTCGCCGCGTTGTTGACGATCATCGGTTACTCGCTGAACGATACGATTGTGGTCTTTGACCGAATTCGCGAAACGAAGGGCAAGGCACCTCGCCTGACTGGCGAAATGATCAACAGCAGCATCAACCAAACGCTCAGCCGAACCTTGCTGACATCGATCACCACGTTGATCGTGGTTGTGTTGCTGTACGCGTTCGGCGGCGAAGGCATCCACGCATTCGCTTTCGCATTGGTCGTCGGCGTGGTCGTCGGTACCTACAGCAGCGTGTTTGTGGCCAGCCCCGTGCTGCTGTGGTTGGTCGAGCGTGCTGAAAAGAAAGCCGCCAACGCCTGATCGTTTGTCGGAAAACCTCCGCCAAGATTCTGCCTGACAACGAAACTCCCTTTCGAATCATCGGAAGGGAGTTTTTCATGCGCGGTCCCCAACCGCACCAACTCAATGGATTATCATTCGAAGTCCCACCCTCCAAGTCCCCACCATTGGAATACACCGTGAACCTTCGAGTGCCCCCGTTCGCTCTGGCGATCGCGCTGATTGCCTGCTGCCTCTCTCCACCAGCTCGCGCCGACCAACCCAACGTCCTGCTGATCTTCATCGATGACTTGGGATGGAAAGACATCGGTTGCTACAGAAACGATTTCGTCGATACACCGCACATCGATCAACTCGCTGCCGAGGGCCTGAAGTTCACCAACTTCTACGCCTCCGGTGCTGTTTGCTCACCCACTCGGTGCGCCCTTCAATCCGGGCAAAACCAAGCTCGGATTGGCATCACGGCCCATATCCCCGGTCACTGGCGCCCGTTCGAACGAGTCATCACGCCACAAACCACCATGGGGCTGCCACTGGACACAGTCACCATCGCGGAATCCTTGAAAGCGGCGGGCTACACCACCGGGTACGTCGGCAAATGGCATCTTGGCAACGGCCCTGAATTCCAACCTGACCGGCAAGGTTATGACTTCAGCGCCGTCATTGGCGGTCCTCATCTCCCCGGTCGCTACCGAGTCCAGGGACGTTCCGACTTAGAACCGAAACCCAACCAGTACCGCACTGAATTCGAAGCCGACCTCTGCATCGACTTCATGAAGCAGAACAAAGACCAACCGTTCTTCTTGATGCTATCGCCATTCGCGGTGCACATCCCGTTGGGAGCGATGTCAGAGAAGGTTCAAAAATACGAGGCCAAAGCAAAGCAGACCGGCAAGTCACTGCCTCATCCAGTTTACGCCGCCATGATCGAACACTGCGACGACATGGTGGGACGCTTGCTTGAATCGCTCGACGAACTGGGAATCTCGGACAACACGATGGTCGTGTTCACCTCCGACAACGGTGGCCTCTACAAGCGGTACGACTACCGAGAAACTGCCGACGACCTCGTCAGCACGCAAGCTCCCCTGAAAGGTGAAAAGGGTTCGCTGCACGAGGGCGGCATTCGTGTCCCCTTGATCATCCGCCATCCAGCGACCGTGAAATCGGCCGGCGTATGCGATGAGCCGACGATCAGCCATGACTTTTACCCGACGTTTGTTGAGTTGGCCGGTGGCGAATTGCCAGCCAACCAAACAATCGACGGGCACAGCCTAACGCCACTGCTGTCTGATCCAGCCAGCCGACTCGATCGAGATGCACTGCATTGGCACTACCCGCACTACCACCATGACCGACCCGCCAGCGCCATTCGCGAACGAGACTGGAAACTGATCGAGTACTTGGACGGCACCGGGGACCTCGAACTGTACAACCTGACAAACGACCTGGGGGAAACGAAGAACTTAGCTTCCGAGAAGAAAGGTCGAGCAGGCGACCTCAAACGGAAATTGACGCAGTGGAGAAGCAGCGTGCTGGCACGGACGCCAATACCGAATCCGAATTACGATCCCGAACGCGCTCACGAATGGTGGAACCTCCGAAGCGGCAAACCAGTCCCCAGCGATCAACGCAAACGGTTCCCGCCCACCGAAAAAGACTGAGCGGCCAAGCCATCCCGCTCCGTTTTTCTTGCCTGTAGCCGACGGAGGCCATTAGTCGGCTTGAGCGAAACCACTCGCTGCAAGCGAGTGCCCGCGGCAGCAAACACGAGTTTGAGGATGCCTGCAACAGGGCAGACTCGTGGATGCCGACAGAGGGCCTCTGTCGGCTACGCGGTTGCTCGCGGTGCGAAAAACGTTTCCTAGCATTGCCGTCCATCCACGCGGTCTACAGCGTGATGCCGGAGAAACCACCGGTGGTGACCACGAACGTGGCGAGCATGCACAACCAAACCACGTCCAAGAAGTGCCAATACTGCGCCGCGAAATCGACCGGCCAATGGCGCTCGTGATCGTACCTCCCCAGCAACGATCGCACGGACACGATGCCCAGTGCAATCACGCCTCCAGCCACATGCAGAGCATGCAAGAACGCCAGCACGACGACCATGCCCGCGACGCCTTTCCCGGTGCCGCCTCCCATCGCAGGACCACCCAGCAGTTCCAGCATCGCGATGTACTGAATCGCCATGAACACCACCGCAGCAACGGCACTGACCGCCAACAACGATCCGGTAAGAATCCGCTTAGACCGGCGAACCGTTCGCGTCCCCCAGTGCACCAACCCGCTAATCACGAGCAGACATGCGGTGCTGGTCAGAAACGCGTCGGGCAGCGGCGCCGAGGACTGCGAATCGTTCAACCGGGTGCTCGCATAGATCCCATACAACAACAGACTGCTGAGAAAAAACACAAGCAGTGTGCCCAAGAACAGCCAGCCACCTTGTCGATAGCGAAGGTCGGTGGGAAGAACACTGGTGGGCATGAGCAAAATCAATGAACTGGCGAAAACGGCGGGCGACGATTCACTGAACCGTCGCGGACGGCTAAGTTTAACCGCTCCGCGAAAAAGCCATAGTCTTCACCAGCTCAATCGGCGGATTCAGGCCGCGCGGCGCTGAACCAAATCGTCTTGCAGAGCAACGATCGCGGCGTCGAGCGATCCCAGAGAGGCCACCAGTTGCTGGATGCCACGCGCGAATTCCGGACGGGGATCAAACCCCATGTCGCCGAGCAGTTCCTGCACTTCCTCGACTTCCATCTGCAGAATCAATTCTTCTGCGGTCAGTTCGTTGGCGGGTGGACGTTCAGAAGGAGTGTTGGACGACATGCGAAGCGGCCTTGAACAAAGAGAGGAAACGAGACACGGTCTCCATCGTCATCGGCAATCCGCTCGATCGGCCTCCACGGAAAAGCCCGCCCAACCGGAACAAATCCTCACCGAGGCAACACGCGCCAGCCGCCCCCATCGGCTCCCCCGAAAACATTCGCTCAATAGTGCGGCGGTCGCTCTTCTTCTAAATCGCCGCCTGGTTCGGCGACGTTGTTTTTGAGCTCTTTCAGTTGGTCAACCAGACGCTTCATTTCACGATCGCGGCGTTGGGCATCCAGAGACAGCTCGGTCACGATTTCGTTGAGCTGCTCGCAAACGCGTTGGGTGTGAACGAGCTGGATTTCCAGTTCGGTGATTCGATCTTCCATCGACATGTTCAATCCCCAATTTCATTGGCTTGCGAACCGTAGGGTCGCGTGCTGATCACGCCTTCCTGTGGGCTGCTCGCGGTTCCATACAAACGTCTCGGGATGCGTCCGGCGAGCGCTGCGTGTCGTCCTGCATCCACCGCCATTCGCATCGCATGAGCCATCCGAACAGGCTCGCGAGCGTGCGCGATTGCGGTGTTGAGCAACACACCATCGGCACCCAACTCCATTGCCACGGACACATCGCTGGCTGTTCCAACACCAGCGTCAATGATGACCGGATAATCCTCGTCGTCTTCCTTGAGGTATTCCAAAATGATCTGCAGGTTGTTCGGATTTAAAATCCCTGCGCCACTGCCAATCGGGCTGCCTGCGGGCATGACCGCTGCCGCGCCGACCTTCTTCAATCGCTGGGCTGTGACCGGGCAATCGCTGGTGTAACAAAGCACCGAAAAACCGTCCGCAGCCAGTTGCTCACATGCCGCAACGGTTTCCGCCGGATCCGGAAGCAGCGTTTTACTATCGCCAAGAACTTCCAACTTGACCCAGTCCGCCCCCGGGTTGCCAAGCGTCCGCAAGATTTCACGGCCCAGCTTCGCGGCACGCACAGCATCCGCAGCGGTGTAGCATCCCGCCGTGTTGGGAAGCAGGATGTAACGATCCGAGTCAATGAAATCCAGAATGTTCTGGCCCGTTCGGTCGTACAATCGTTCGCGACGAACCGCCACGGTCACGCATTCCGTCCCCGATGCGTCCAACGAGTCACGCATTTGTTCCATCGTGTCATAACGCCCGGTACCAACCAGCAATCGGCTGTTCAGCGTGTGCGATCCGATCTTGAGCGGAGAATCGGAAAGTGCGTCGGTGGTCATAAAAGCAAAGGGGGTGGAAAGGGTAGGAAAGCATCGCGGCAGACTCATTCAGAACGCAAGGGCCCGTTGAATCGGACCAGATCAGACAACCGGTGGCTCGCAACAACAATCCCCGGTCCAGACGGCCCCCCGCCAAAAGCCAAGCAATCTCGACCGATCCGCTGACACGGAAACCGCGGTCTCGATCAAGCCATTCATCCGCCACCGACCAACGTCACCACCTCGACGCGATCCCCATCGCCAACGATGGTCGCGGCATAGTTTTCCCGCGGGACAACGTCTTCGTTGACCTCCACCGCGAGGTAATTCTTTGGGACTTCGACCGTCACCAGCAACTCGTCGATCGGCATGGGCCGATCGATCTGCGTGGGACGGCCGTTGACTGTGATGTCGATCATACGAATCACGCGTTCTCGTCGTCAAAGGCCGCGTCAAAAGCCCGGTTACTAGGCGAAAAGTCCAACTTCTTCGTGAACTCGCAGGCTTCCCGAGCACCGAACGTGCGTTCCATGCCGCTGTCTTCCCATTCGATCGACAACGGACCTTGGTAGTCGATCTCGTTGAGTGCCCGAATGATCTCTTCGAAATTCACGCCGCCGCGCCCAGGACTTCGGAAGTCCCAACCACGTCGCGAATCGCCAAAGTTCAGATGGCTGGCATTGATCCCGGTGCGGCCGTCCAAGGTCACGATCGCGTCCTTGATGTGCACGTGATAAATGCGATCCGGGAACATGCGAATGAATTGAACCGGATCGATGCCCTGCCAAATCAACGCATACCGCCAAATACATCGCCACCAAGACTGTCGATAATTAAGGTATTTGGTAATGTACCCTGACTTTCTGCCAGTTGGATTAATTTTATTATATCTTCGTCTTCTGTATGAC
>NZ_JBICHO010000607.1:0-6612 GCF_043100905.1 Rhodopirellula sp. JB055
GGCCGACGCTTTCGGGATTTGACAAGTTCTACGGCTTCCTGGGAGGAGAAACCAACCAGTGGGCGCCTGCGATCTACGACGGCATCACCCCGGTGGACAATCCTGCCAAGGGCGATCCTGACTATCACTTCATGAACGACATGACGACGCAAGCCATCAATTGGATTCGTGCCCAACAGTCGCTCACACCGGACAAGCCGTTCTTCACCTACTTTGTGCCAGGTGCAACGCATGCTCCACACCATGTTCCCAAATCGTTCATCAAAAAGCACGAAGGCAAATTTGACGCTGGCTGGGATGTCATTCGGAAACAGATTTTCGACAACCAAAAACGATTGGGAGTGATTCCGAAAAACGCAGTTCTGGCTGACAAACCTGAAGACATCAAAGACTGGGACGATCTTTCCCCGAAAGAGCAAAAGCTGTTTTCGCGACAAGCAGAGGTGTTCGCGGCTTATCTGGACATGGCGGACTTTGAGATCGGCCGACTCGTCGACGCGATTGACGAACTGGGTGAACTCGATAACACCATGATTGTCTTCATTGCCGGCGACAACGGCACCAGTGCCGAAGGCGGCATGAACGGCATGTACAACGAGATGACGTACTTCAATGGCGTCGAGGAAACCGTCGATGACATGCTTGAGCACTACGCCGATTGGGGCAGTGCCAGCACCTATCCTCACATGGCGGCCGGATGGGCCGTGTGCTTTGATTCGCCTTTCACCTGGACTAAACAAGTCGCGTCCAATTATGGCGGAACACGCCAAGGAACCGTGATCCATTGGCCGGCAGGGATCAAAGCGAAGAACGGCTTGCGCCAGCAATGGCATCATGTGATCGACATCGCACCCACGGTCTTGGAAGCCGCCGGTTTGCCCCAACCGCGAATCGTCAACGGCGTCGGCCAGCGTCCGATGGAGGGCGTCAGCATGCTTTACTCCTTCGATGATGCCCAAGCCGCTGACCGGCACTTGGTGCAGTACTTCGAGATCATGGGAAACCGTGGTGTCTACTACGATGGTTGGTACGCCGGCACAGTCCACATGTATCCTTGGGCTCCACCACGGAACAAACTTCAAGACGATGTTTGGGAGCTGTATCATGTGGCGGAAGATTTCAGCATGGCGAACAACCTCGCAGCCAAGCACCCAGAAAAGCTGAAAGAGCTGCAGGAAGTGTTTTTGTCCGAAGCGGTCAAATACAAGGTTTTGCCGATCGACGATCGACGCCAACTTCGACTCAACGCCAAACTGGCCGGACGTCCGACACTGATGGGCGACCGAACTTCGTTAACCGTTTATGAAGGTTTGGGCTTCCTGCCAGAAAACGATTTCATCGACACCAAAAACCGCTCCTTTGAAATCGTTGCGGAGATCGAAACGCAGGGGAAAGAAACGAACGGGGTGATCGTCAGCCAGGGCGGGCGATTCGGTGGATGGAGCTTGTACTTGAAAGAAGGTAAGCCTGTTTACACGTACAACTACCTCGGATTGGAAAGCTACTCGGTGACCTCAAAGGATGTTTTGCCTGCCGGCAAATCAACGCTCCAACTCGCCTTCGCGTATGACGGCGAGTCGGCCGACGGCCCGCCGAAACTCGGTGCGGGAGGCACGGCCACGTTGAAGGTCAACGGCCAACCGGTTGGCTCGACTAAAGTTGAAAAAACTCAGTTTGCGATTTGGTCGGCGGATGAAACCGCCAACGTCGGCCTCGATCGCGAGACCTCCGTTTCGCCTGACTACACCGAGGAGTCAAGCCGATTCACGGGCAAGATCGACAAGGTCACCTTGACCGTGAAGTAGCTGCTAAGCTCACGCCAGAAGGTGGCACAGACTTCCAGTCAGTGCTAGATCTCTGACGCGAACTCCATTGAACATCACGATTGACATTTCCATCGCCGACGCCTTTTCAAGCGGCGCACGTGGTTTCAAGCGGCGTACGTGGTTTCAAGCGGCGACAACGACATCGACTTCGCCAGTGTTCCGTTCCAAATCGCTCACCGATTTTCAGAGCCTGCTGAAACGACAGGGCGTCGAACGCGAATGGCCATCCTGACGTCCTTCTCCATTCGCGATTGCGGCGAATGATCGATGATCGATGGAAGCACGGAGGCGGCCAAGAAAACGCTTGGTCAGGAGGCATTTTCACGCGGCCCGTCCGGTAAGAGTCCCGAGCGCACGACTCGCGGAAAGGACGGATCGATCATTCGTTGAACCGACCAAAATAATGCGAGAACTCGACACGTGTCACGATGCGTAAACCGGGTTCCGACTCGTCCATCCAATGCGATTGTCAAAATGAACAATCCTTTCTTCACGCAACAACACGCGGTCTCGCTGGCGTGGCAGAATGAGCAAATCATTTCTGGCACGGACATGTCTTCATCGCGGGGAGAACGCACAAATGGTTGCGCAATCGGAGATTGCTTGGGTACCGGGGGAACGTGATTACAAAATCGGACTCTGCTCCGGCAAACTCGTTTGCCAAAACCCAAAAGGAAAAACGCTTGCGTCCCTGCCGAAATGGTTGAAAGAGTCCGACGCGGCTGAATCTCTCAAGGCGCTCGCGGAATGGTTAGACGAGCATCGAAGCGAATGCGTTCACACCGTTGAACGCTGGATGCTTCGGTCGCTGCCGGTCCCCTGCGAGGTGCTGCAAGAAGTTTGGGCGGACACGATCTGGCGGGAGAGTCTTGAAAACCTTGTGGTGGCACCGGTCGACGCCAAAGGGCAACCCAACTTTGAAAAAACTGGTCTGCTACGCGAAGTCGATTCAAAACGCGGGTTGGGTGTCATCGATCTGGATGGCGAGACTCAGTGGCACAAGTCAACCGGCGTGATGGTTCCCCATCCCATTCTGATCGCTGACCTCGCAGATCTTCGCGAACTCGCCAGTGACCTGGCAATCTCTCAAACCGTTGATCAACTCTATCGAAGCGTGAACCAACCCACGCCGGGACAAACGAGTTTGAAATCGATCAGCGACTACGCCGACGGAGTGTTTGAGCAACTGAACTATGCGTTGTCTCACTGTCGACGGCTGGGTTACCCCGTTCGTGGCGGCTACGCGACGTGCCGGGTTTGGGAAAACGAAACCATGACAGAAGCCCGCTATTTCGTCGGTGACGAATACCCTGAATCCGAAACCTACACGGGGCAATTGGTGTTCGTCGACGAAGGTGAAAAAGCGGTCAAGATCGGCGACCTCGGCGCAGTCACGTTCAGCGAAGGTGTTCGAATGGCGGCGGCAATTTACGCGAAACGAAAAGTGGAAGATTCACCGGAGGAATCAGCATGAGCCCAGCGAAAAAGAAATCCGGTCAATCCGCCAAAGCAGCCACGAAAACTTCGTCTAGAAAAGCAACCACGAAACCCAAAGCAGTCAAAAAGGCAACCCAAAAGAAGACCGCTCCGGCGTCAAGCACACCCCAGTCCAAGGCAGGGAAAAAGCCTGTCTCCAAGAAACCCGTTGCCAAACGCTCCGCAGAGCAAATCCGAACGGACGCGCGGCTAGCTGCCGGCGGAATGGTTCACGTCCAGTCAAAAGTCGACACGAACGCGACCGAAAAAGTTGTGGCGCGACGGTACACCGGCGAAGCTCTGGGCGACCAAGTTGTGGTGCGACTGAGTGCTGATCGCCTGGGCCCGGCAGAAGATCTGGCGATGGAATACTTGGGACTAAAACCTGACGGTGAAAGCAAGCCGATTGCGTTGCGAAGTCGCCAGGCAATGGGCTTCGCGAGCTGGGCTTTGATCACTCATCCGGAAAACGCCAAGGATGCCCTGGATCTGGTCAAACGCATCAAAGCAGCGGCGAGAAAAGCGAAGTCGAAGCCGGGACATGCGATGGATTCCTTCGTGGAAATGGCGAGTGAACTGAATCGTTCTGTCCGCCATTTTTTGCCCCCGTTTTGGGAAGAGGCTGCCCGCATTTACAAAGACCTTGGCAACACAACCTACGCCGGCCGCGCGATCGGCAAAGCGTTGGAAGCGGAGCGGGTTCATGCCTTAGATGTGGATCCACACCGACGCCGAGATGCCGTGCTGGAGTTCACGCTCAGCGGTTGTCTCTCCGGAAAAGCGTTGTCCGAATACACACGCGACCTCGCAAATCAGTTCGCTCCCGAGGAAGCCTTCGAAACGTTGATGGACCTGATGGTTCGGCGGACCCTGGGCGGAATGCCACCGATGGCAACCGCTGCAAAGGACCTGGCAAAATTCGCCAAGGCTGCAGGCAGAAACCCCGACGAGGAAGTCGACTCGTTTCTGCAGAACGTGATTTCGTCCCCAGCAATGTCACGAACTTCCATGCAATTTTGGAAATCAGTGAAAAAGAACGTTGCACGTCTGGTCGCTGCGGATGATGCGTTCGGTGTCTGGTTGCTGGTGCACACCGATCCTCAAGCTTCCTACCAAGGTAACAGTCCTGTGTGGGAATGGTTGAATTTATTAGACGATTGGAACGTGCTGCCTCTGCTCGGAAAGCCCGCTTCTGAATTGCCTGCCGGGGTCGAGATTCCCGGCGGCCGAGACGGTTGGATAGGACGACTCGCATCGGTTGAGACATCTCCCCAACCGCGACTGTTTGATTTGATTTCGCTCGCCGCAGATGCGATTCGAGACGAGGGCGTGCCGATCCCTCTCAATGGAAGAGGTTACTACGGTGGAGTGCTTGACGCAGACGCACTGGAATGGATGCTGGAACTGAAACTTCCCATCGGCCAATTCCATGACCACCGAGCGATCAGTTTCGAAGGATGGTTGCGAGCCGAGGTTGATCACGAACGCCGAAACTCGCAACTGACGCACCTGATTGCAGATGAGCGATTTGGCCCCAAGGTCTACTCCGCGTTTCCCGAACTGGTGACGTTCACCGGCAGCGTTCGTGAGCGGCGTAGTTATGGACGCACACTCGCGGCCCAACGCAGTTTCGAACAGGCGGCGGCGAATCACGACGCCGTGCGAGAACTTTGGTGGCGGTTCCTCGACAATCATTTGCAAAAACTCGAACAAGGCGGTTTGTACGACGCCGAGACCAGCTTGAACGTATTGGTCAGGTGCGCAGGATCCACCACAGGCGAACAATTCCCTGAACTAGAAAAGCGGCTCAAAAACATTGACATGGTCGCGGTTCTGCAACGAACTCTCGCCGCTGGCGTGCTCGATGAATTTGGTTGGCCAGCATTGGACGCCTTCGGTGACGAACAAGCACTCCCAGTGAATTCGCGACGCCACGTTGTTGTCGACACAAGCTTTCCCTTCGTCACGCTGCTGGTCAATGGCAAGGTTGAATCGATCGGTCCCACAGGCCGCCGAACACTGGGTGAGTTTCAACTCGGCAAGGATCAATACGTTCAAACAATCATTCCGGTCGGTGATGATGCAGTCATCGGTTTGCAGGACACCAGTGCAGGTTATCAAAACCAGATTGCATGGCTGAGTGAAGGTGGAAAGGGGCAGAAAACAGACCAATACTTCTATGGTTTGGATATCGAGATGCTTCTGCCGCATGATGGAGGAGTGTTTTACGGAAGCCGAGTTTTGAAATCCGGAGATCAGTCCCTTCCCTCCTCGCACCATTGGTTCTCGGATGGTGAGCGTTTTTGGACGCTGAAGAATCAGTATCAGGTGTGGAACGAATTCGACTCATCCGATGACACTCTCAACAAGCCAACGACGAACCTACAAGAGATCGATCCGATCACTGGCAAGCCCATTCGCGATAGCATTCCACCCTGGTTCGAAGATCAGGCACCTCATGGAGGCATGGTGAATTGGCAAATGTCACATTGGCTGCCCGCTCCTCCGGAAATCAAACAATCACCTCTTGGAGTGGCGAATGGAAAACTGGGGTTTCGTGTCGTTCAACGACGCGATCACCGCTATGCAAGTCGCGGCATCGACGGACGAGAAATTGTCTTGTCCAGCCCACCGGCAAAAGGAGGTGGCATCACGTTCGCAACGGCGATCATTGACAAGCCTGCGACCAACTCACATTGGTATGTTTCCAATGAAGAAGAATTGGTCGACGCAGATAGCGGGATGAAGATCGCCAATCTTTCCGGCAACGTCACACGGTATTGCGAGGGGCAACCCATGAAACTGCCCACGCTGTTCTATCACTATTATCAAGTTCGCTGCGCCGGAAGCTCCGCCAAACTTCGCAAGATCAGTCTGAAACAGGCCAAGCAACTCTTCGAAGCAGGTGCCATTGAACACGAAGCCCTGAAGATCAAGGCGGACCCTAAAAACCCCGATCCCAATCGCGAAGCCGGTTCCGCAGCAGTTCAAAAATTTCTCGCGAAAGCGCCACCGCGTTTGGTGAAGGGGATTGCTCGAATCTCACGCATTGCTGCGGTTGAGAAACTCTCGCTCGACAAGCTCATCAGCAAGGTGGATGGAACGGCCGATGATGCCAAACGAGCCAAGAAATTGGCCAGCACTCAAACGGCGGCCGACCCGCTGAATGATCAAGCTGTCAAAAACGGGTTGACGGAGTTGCCAATCCCGCTCGATTCCATCCAGGTCCCGACCAGTTCGTATGGCGCCCATCGGAATGCGTTGTCCCCTGAGCAATTGGTCGCGGCGACCAAATTTTTCGCGGGAGGTG
>NZ_JBICHO010000608.1:0-4531 GCF_043100905.1 Rhodopirellula sp. JB055
CGAAGACGATTTGCGGATGACTTTGGTCACGCGTCCTGTTTCCACGGAAGCGTTGTCGGAAGTGTTGGCTGCCGCGGCCGCACCGCTGGAAAGTCTCGGCATCGGTGCGACGGAAGAAGACTCTGAGGATTCGTTGCCGCCCGATGATGGCGAAACGCTCACGGATGATCTTGCGTTGTCGACCGACAGCAGCTTGGTGACCGGTGTGGTGTTGCAGTCACCTGGGTTGATTGGCAATGAGACCCAGTTGCAAATCGACGTCAGTCGTTTGCCGAGTTTGGAACAGACCGCCATCGATCCTGATTTAGCGATCACGTCGGGAGTGGATTTGTTGGACCGCCCCAGTGACATCAAGACCGTCAGTTACTTTGTTCAAGTCGCCGGCTCGTTTGGCATTCCAGACGCGATGCAGACGTTGGCGGCCACGGACGAAAACGCGACGACCGACCCTGCTTCCACAGGCGGCGGTTTGGTTCGTCGCCAATTGGATCGTTCGATCAGTGTGCAAGCCTTGTCGACTGGTGGTTCATCGCGGTTGGATCAAACTGGAGAAGTCATCGCTCCTGAAGTGGCTGCCATCGGATTTGAGTATTACGACGGCGTCAATTGGTTGCCTCAGTACAACACCGACGAAACCGGGTATCTGCCGCTGGCAATTCGCGTGACCTTGCAATTGGCGCCAAGTGCATTGCCCGGTGCCACGGCCGACGAAACGGGCAGTTCCACCTCAGTCAGTCTGACGGAAGGTCGTGTGTTCACGCACTTGATTCAACTGCCTATGTCGTTCCCAGAAGACGGAGAAGCCTTGCTTGAAGAGCAGGAAGCAGCCAGCACCGCGGAGACTGCCGATGTCGTTTCTGAATGAGCCGTTCATGGATCAGTCGTCAACAAAGAGTTCCATCGCGGATCGATCCCGGGGCTGGAGTGCCGGTCGCGGGAATGCCCGGCGAGGGTTTTTCCTGGTGTTGGTGTTGATCGTGATTGCCGTCGCCACCATGGCGGTGTATTCGTTCACGGATCTGATGATTGCGGCGGACGAGACGGCCTACTTAGCGGGCGATTTGGTTCAGGCTCGCGCGACGGTTGATTCCGGCATCGAAGCGGTGCGTTTGACGTTGGCACAATCCGCTTCGATGCGAGAAGACGCGGGCGGCGTGTTCAACAACCCCAATCTCTTTCAAGGCGTTCCGATCACCGATGGAACCCAAGGCAATCCGACCTTCAATTTCACGGTCTTGGCACCTGGTTTGACCGAGATGGGAACGCTGGGCGGCATTCGCTACGGATTGCAAAACGAATCGGCGCGATTGAACGTCAACGCTCTGGTGGTTCTGGAGGAGAACTCCGAGGCGATCAATTTGTTGTCCAGTTTATCCGGAGGCAGCGTCGATGCAGGCGGCATTTTGGGGGACGCGACCGAATCCGAAGAGACCGAAATATCGACCGAGAATATCGCCGTGACACTGTTGATGACTTTGCCAGGCATGGACGAGTCGATTGCCGATGCGATTCTGGACTGGATCGATGAGGACACCGAGCCACGTGAAAATGGATGCGAGGACGAATACTACACATCGCTCGCAACGCCCTACGCAGCGGCGAACGGTCCCATCCAAACGGTCGAGGAGTTGTTGTTGGTCCGTGGGGTCACGCCCCAGTTGTTGTTTGGTGCCGACAGCAATCGCAACGGTGTATTGGATTCCGACGAACAGCAACGTTATGCGGCCAGCATCGAGACGCCTGGCGTGCTGGGTTGGGCCAGCTACCTCACCGTTCACGGTGCCGAAGCGAACAAGACCATGGACGGTGACTTCCGAGTCAATATCAACGGTGAAGATCTCGAGGTTCTGTACGATGAATTGATGACCGCGTTGGGCGATGAAGTCTTCGCATCGTTCATTGTGGCCTACCGAATGGCGGGCGAGTCGTCGCTGGTGGATGCCGTGGCCAGCGGAGCAAATGCCGAGGCGTTGGCGGCTCAGGGAATTGATGCCCAGGATGCCGCGAACGCTGATTCCGAAGGAACCGTGTTGCCGTGGTCGGTCGACGCTTTGGAGTCCTTCGATCTGACCGCCGGGGCGGAGGTGGAATTCAATCAAGTTCTCGATTTGATTGACGCCAAGGTCACTGTGGAGAATGGCGACGAAACAATCACGTACACCACGCCGCTGATTGGTGAGCCAACCCTGCTCGCAGAATTCTTGCCGTTTCTGATGGACCAATTGACGACTCAGGACGGCGACGTTTTGCCCGGCCGAATCAATCTGAATGAGTGTCCCGCGGAGTTGCTGATGGGCGTGCCGTTGGTCGATGTCGACACGATGACCGCGATTTTGGAAGCAAGATCCCAAGACAGCAGCGGCGGAACGACCGATCGCAATCACGAAACTTGGCCGTTGACGGAGGGTTTAGTCACCGTGGATCAGATGCGAGCTTTGCTGCCGTTGGTCACCGCTCGCGGAGACGTCTTCCGGGCTCAGGTCATCGGCTTTGATTCAGCGACTGGTTTGGCCGCTCGGGGAGAGGCCATCATCGACGCCTCCACACCGAATCCCCGAGTGGTTCACTACCGAGACCTCACGCATTTGGGGCGTGGATTTGATCTGTCGGTCCTAGGCGGAAACATCGTGGTTCCGAACAACAACTGAGTAAACTATTGCACCATGACTAAAAAAGTAGCCGTCGATTGGGACGAACAACAGATTCGCATTGTGGTTGGAGAGGTCTCCAGTAAACAAGCGAAGATCACGGATGCCGCGATTTTGCCGATTCAAACCGCCGGTGTGGGGACCACGCTGCGCAAATGGATCGAAGAAAAAGGGCTTGAAAAGGCGGAGTGCTTGGTCGCGGTGGGACGCGATTCGGCGGAGCTTCGGCAAATGGAATTCCCGCCGGTTCCGGATGAAGAGTTACCGGACATGATTCGGTTTCAAGCCGTCCGGACGTTCGCCTCCGCAGGTGACAGTGCGACGGTGGATTTCTTGCCGACCAGCCGCACCGAAAAAGGAGTCCGTGCGATTGTCTCCGCCACAGGGTCGAGCAAGCTCGACCCCATTCGGAAGGCTCTTCAAGAAGCGGGGCTGACCGTCGGCCGCATCGCCTTGCGGCCAATTGCTGCGGCGGCGCTGTATCAGATCGTGCTGCGTGATTCGCAAGCCGATTCGACTCGATCCACTTTGGCGCTGATCGACTTGGTTGGCGATGAGGCCGAGATCGTGCTGTTTCGGGGCCGCGATGTATCGTTTGTGCGATCGGTTCGTTTGCCTTCTCAGTCACCGGCCCGAGTCAATGCGTTGGCCGGTGAACTTCGCCGCAGCATGATCGCGTGTGGTGCATCCGGATCGCCTTGTGACATTGCGATTTGGGGCACGGCCGATCGACATCGGGAGGAGCTGGATCAACTCGCCGAGCGATTGGATCAAGGACAAGACAAACCGTCGGACAAACGATTGATCAATCCGCTGCAGATTGTCGATTGTGATGCGTCGGTCGAACCATCCGTCGGAGAAACGGTCGGACGCCTGGCGCCCTTGGTTGGGTTGTTGGTTGCCGATGGAGGGCACGGCGATCGGCTGATCGATTTTGCCAACCCCAGACAATACGTTCCGCCAACCACCAATCGTGGCAAATTGGCGGCGATGATCGGCATCCCCGCCGCCATTGTGTTGGGCGTTGGATGGTTGTTCTGGAGTCAGCTCAGCACTCGAGATGCGGCGATCGCGGAATTGGAAGCGGCCAACGCCGTGGTGCGAGAAGAAGTCAAAACGGCCGACGCGAGCGTGCAGCGGACCGAGCGAATCGACCAATTCTTGGATGCCGATGTGAATTGGTTGGAAGAGCTCGTGCGACTTGCTGAAGCTCTGCCACCGGCGGAAGAATTGATTGTGAAAAGTGTTTCCGCCACGGCAAGCGATCGCCAAGGTGGCGGCCGTTTGGTTGTTGCCGGGATGGTGACGTCACCCGATGTGATCGACGAGATGGAGTCGGCGTTGCGTGATGAAGCACATCGCGTTGTCGGCGATGGTGCCAGTCAGGTCGATACCGAAGACGCCTACCGCTGGCAGATTCGCGAAACAGTGACGCTTGGCGGAGAAAGCGTTCGGGCGGAACGCTATGAACGAATCGCCAAGTTGATGGAACAGTCATCCGTGGACGCTAGTGCAGAGGGCGATCCCGAATCGGATTCTGCTGAGAGTCCCCCTGACCAAGAAGCCCGCCAGGAGGCCGATTCAGCCAACCTGCCAACCGCCACCGGATCGGAGGTGCAATCATGACTCAGCGTGAACGCTTTTTAGCGATGGCCGTTGGCGGCCTGTTTGTTGTCATTGCATTCCAGTGGGGATTCAATCGGTACCGCGATGCGATCAAGTTTCGTGACAACCGCTTGGCTGCTTTGCAAAACGAAGCGAACACCTTGAATGAAAAAAAGTTGGCCGGCGCTTACGCCGACCGACAGATGGGCGAGTACATGGTGCGGTCGTTGCCGAGCAATCCCGAGCGAGCCCAAAGCATCTACCAATCTTGGTTGTTG
>NZ_JBICHO010000609.1:0-5071 GCF_043100905.1 Rhodopirellula sp. JB055
GCCCCCAGGACTTGCCCCCCCTTGATCCCGGCCCCCGCCAACAAGCTGCAGAACACCCCAGGGTGGTGATCACGTCCCGCGTTCGCATTCAGCTTTGGCTTGCGGCCAAATTCGGTCGTCAAAACCACCAGCGTTTCATCCAGCAATCCCTTCGAGTGCAAATCACGAAGCAAGAACCCCATTCCGTCGTCGACCTGGGTCGCCTTCTCGTTCAGACGCGAATAGAGGTCTTGGTGCATGTCCCATCCGCCGAAATTCACCTCAACGAACCGAGCTCCTGATTCCACTAAACGGCGGGCGAGCAAGCAACCTTGGCCAAACGAGTTGCGACCATAGGCGTCACGAATCTTGGAATCCTCTTCGTTCAAATCGAACACTTTCAAATGCTCGCTTCCCATGAGTTTGCGAGTTTCCAAGTAGAGTTGATTGTAAGCTTCCACGTCGTTGTTCTTCCGCTGAGACTGAAACGATTGGTCGAACGGGTTGGCGAGAGCAAATCGGCGATAGAACAGTTTCTCATTCAGGTACTTTGGCAGCTTGATGTTTTGCAAACCTGCGTTCGGGTTCGCGATCGGGACGGGCGACAAAGCGGGCGGCAAGAAGCCCGCACCGGGATGCCGATTGCCGCTGCCGATCAGAAAGTTGCCCGGCAACTCTCGGTTTTCTCGCCCCTTCCGGTCCACCATCCACGCCCCCATGCCAGGATGTTGGATCGAGTTGATCTGCTTGTAGGCGGTCCGCATCAGGTAGCGTCCTTGCTCGTGTGCCCCCGTTTCGGTGGACAGCGAACGAACCGTCGCGATGGCTCCGGCAAGGTACGAAAGCTTTGGAAAGCGATCTCCGAACTGGATACCGGGAACTCGAGTGGCGATGGGCTTGGTTTCACCCGCTTCTTCCACGCCGACTTTCGGGTCAAACGTGTCCAAATGCGACATCGCACCATCCATGAACAGATAGATGATGTGCTTCGCCTTTTTGCCAGACGCGGACGCTGCGTGAGCGCGACTGCTTGGCGACAACTCATCCCACCACGGCCCACCCAGCATGCCACCGGCGAACGACACGCCGAGCGTTTGCTTTGCCAATCGTTTGATGAATCGTCGTCGATCTTCCAGGGTGAATTCAATTCCGGCCATGATTCGATCTCGTGGGGGTGAACCGCAACGCGGGCGATGAGAGGGAAGGGAAAGAAAAGAGGGGAGAGAAAAGAAGGGGGATCGAATGTCGATCAGCAATCCAGCGTGTCACTGGACAAACAGGAATTCTCGCGTATTGAGCAACGCCCAAATGATGTTGCCGTAGCCGACACCGGTTTGGTTTTGGCTGGACAATTCTCGCGAGGCGAGGACGCGATCTTCGGTCGATGGTTTGCGAGTCAACACGCTCAGGAAGATCGCATCGATTCGCTTCTTGACATTGTTCACTTGCAAGACGTTGTCGACCAAAGCCGAGCCTGGTTCCAACATCAAGTGAGTGATCGGACCATTGAACATTGCCAAAATCTGCGGCACAGTGGCTTCATCCTGCGATCCGTTGATGACCTCGCGATCACCTTGCCCAAACTGGCGTAAAAAGTGATCGGCGGGCAAAGGCGCAGGCAACTCGCTGGCGCGACACAGTACATTGCGTTGATAGGCGTGTTGGTTGAGATTCCGTTTGTAAACGGGCGAGAAATAAGATTCCTTGAACGTCGCGGAACGTCGCTTGACCTCCGCAAAATCCACCTTGGAAAAATCCAGGTCCAGAACGGGCTTCATCTCTTCCGCTGTTGGTCGTTGGAAAGGCCAAGGGTTGTTCACGGCCAGTGTCAGAATCGAATCCCAAACTTGTTCCGCCGTCATCCGCCGAACCGTCGGTCCGGGGAAGTAATACATCTCTCCATCGGTGATATCAAAATCAACCGCTTGCCGCTGATAGGTCTGGCTGTACAGGACGATGCGAGTGAGTTCTTTCAAATCGAATCCGCGGCGGATCAATTCCTTGCACAGGTGATCCATCGCGGCTTCATTGACACAAGGGTTTTCGTCTCGGAAGTCATCCACTGGTTCCACAAAACCAACTCCCATCAAACGCTTCCAGAGCCGGTTCACGATCGTTTGGCTGAACCGAGGATTCTCGGGACTGGTCACCCAAGCGGCGAACTGCTCACGAGGCGTCGCCTTGGCCGCGGAAGTTGGGATTTCGCCCCACAACACCTTGGGCTCAACAACATCCTTCGGCTTGGCATCCCGATAAGCGTAGTCATGCGGCAATCGCAGACGTCGTGGTCGCTCACTGACAACGTAGGTGTTTGCTCGGGCGATGCGTTGAAACTCGCCGGGAACGCGTCCTTTGTCAAAGTGTTTTTTTCCCTCGTTGATCAGTGCGTTCGCGGGATTGGTTTTCTCAAATCCTGGATCGCCCTTTCGCATCCGAGTGCTGGTTCCCGCAGTGAATGCAGCTAGCTGATAGAACTGGTACTGCGACCACTCATCAAACGGATGGTCGTGACATTGAGCGCATCCGATTTGAGTCCCCAAGAAAACTCGCACCGTGTTGTCGATATATGGCAGCGGCATCCCATCATCACGAAGCTGAAATCCGACGGCCGGGTTGTCCCAAACTTTGCCGTCTGCTGTCAGCATCTCGTAAACCCACTGGTCATAGGGTTTGTTTTCGGCGATCGACTGCTTGACGTACCCGTTGTAAGGATCCGCGACCAAGTTCGGCTGGGGGCGATCGACCAATCGCAACGTGTCCGCCCACCAGTTGTACGAATGACTGACGTAGTCGGGGCTGGAGAGCAATTGATCAATCAGCTCTTCGCGTCGGTCGCTGGATTTGGATTCGAGGAACCGACTGGCTTCTTCCAAGGTCGGAATGCGCCCAGCGACATCCAAGTAGACACGTCGCAAAAACACTTCGTCGCTGGCCAGTTCTTGCGGCGTGATCCCCTCGGCCAACAATTCTCGCTCAATGAAGGTATCCAGTTCGTTCGCGGCGTAGCGAATCTCCTGGCGACTGGACGTGCGAACAGGGGTGACCTCCAAGTCGACGGGTTTCTTCGAGCGAACGCTTTCAGGCAGTCGAATCTTCGTTTTTGAATTCGATTTTTTGACGTTGCGTTGGTTGGCTCGCTGGGCAAACGCATCCGGGCCAAGCAAACAAAGGGCTAACAAAAACATTCCCATCAAACGCATCGAACCGCCTCGGTGACACATCGCGTCCACTCCGAAAAAACCAGAACTCAGAAAAGATGGCATCATGCTCCGTCCCCCTCTATCATAATCCATCGACTCGCGGGCAACCGGCGAATCAAACGCTCAGATCGCCCGCTGATTTTCACTCCCCCCTCCCAGTCCCACCTTCGCAACGAATGGTTGCACGACCATCCGAAGAGACTGCCGATGCCACCGGCTTCGAAGTCCATTTGGAAAACGTTGCGACCTCTCGTTCAAACGCATTCCCACTGACTATGAACTCAAACGGACCCACCTTGATGAATCTTCCGCGTATTCGCCGGTTCCTTCGACAACTCACACAACATGCCTGCGTTGCTGTCGCAGTATGCTCAATCGCTTCCTCTGCGACAGCCGCGAATCCTGTGGCAGCCGAAGCCGCTACGACCTGGGAAACCAAAACGGTTGCTTCCGATAGTAAGGGTTCGCAGCAACAGGATGTGGAGATCTACCGGGGTGGAAAATTGATCGCCCGTCACCACTCCAGCTTGCTCGGCACGCCCGGCCTCTATCCGCTGAATTCTCCCTCGGGTTTGCCGCTGACGCGTGACTACCCGATGAAGGACAAGGGCAAGTACGAACGGGACGACCACCATCACCACCGTTCGTTGTGGTTCACACATGGAATCGTTAACGGGTTGGACTTTTGGCTGGACAAACCCACGCCCCACACCGGGTACATCGCCCAAACCTCGTTCTCGAAAGAAGAACGCGAAGACGGAATCAAGCTGATCACGGACAACGACTGGAACGACAAAGACGGCAAACGCATCCTGAGCGATCAGCGTCGATGGACGTTCACAGAATCACAGGGCGACACCATCATTGATTTGGATGTCCGATTGAAAGCCACCGATGGCGACGTTGTTTTTGGTGACACCAAAGAAGGGACACTCGGCGCTCGCATTGCTGGCACGATGAAAGTGGACGCGAAACTTGGCGGAACCGGGCAGAACGCAGAAGGCCTGAAAGACGGTGCCGCATGGAGCAAGAAATCATCTTGGGTCGACTACAGTGGCCCGATTCAACAAGCCGGTTCAGATGAGCCATCGGATTGGCCAACCGCGGGTATCACGATGTTCTATCACCCTGTCAATTCCTTGCCGGATTGTTTTTGGCACGTTCGCACTTACGGTTTGTTCGCCGCCAACCCATTTGGACGCCATCACTTTGGTCAGCCCGAATACGAAGGCGTCAAGATTGCCGACGGAGAGCACCTCGATCTTCACTTCCGAATCGTGTTGCACGATGGCGGTTTCGATCGCGAAAAATCGGAACAGCACTTTGCCGACTACTCCAAGACCGACCCGTCGTTTTGAATTCTCCGCAAGCCTCCCCCGGTGAATCATCGCCGGGATCTTCCATGGCGGCGTTCCATCCCAATGGATTCCGATTGGATGGGCGCCGCGTCGTTGTCACGGGCGGCACGCAAGGCGTCGGCGGTGCGATCGCGCGCGGACTGACCAGCGTTGGCGCGGATGTGGTTCTGATCGGACTGCATCGTGACGATGCTGCCAATGAAACGCTGGCCGCCTGCCGTGAAAACGGTCAGCGAGCCGAGCTAATCCTGTGCGATCTTTCGGCACCTGCGGAAACCTGGGTCGCTGACTTGCTGCCTCAAATTGATGAGGTGCTGCCGGGAGTGGACACGCTCGTCAACAATGCGGGCACCTTCATGGACGTCCCGTTTCTGGAGATGACCGCAAAACGCTATCACGCGACCATGAATTTGAACGTCGGGGCAGGGTACTTCCATACCCAGGCCATCGCCAAACCTTGGGCGGCGGATCAGGTTCATCACACCGTACACCATGTCAAACAAGGCATGCCCATTACCACCACGCACACCAACT
>NZ_JBICHO010000610.1:0-5753 GCF_043100905.1 Rhodopirellula sp. JB055
CCCCGCAAAATCGGGCATCGTGATCTCGCGACCGCACACGACGCAGTCGCCCGTGCGCCCGCTGTACTCATCTTCCACCTCAGTTTGCGCCTGACAGTGTGGGCAAGTGAACAGAAACGTCATACGATCCTTTCCAACAAATCAGTGATGCACCGCGCGTGCGTCCCGCCATCAATTTAGCCCATCTCGCCACGACCAGGATCGCGAACCACCCAATGAAAATTGTTTTGCAGCGCACTCAACACGCCAGTGTTTTGGTAGACGGCGAAATCGTTGGCCAAATCGACCACGGGTTGGTGGCTTTGATCGGGATCGGCCACGACGACACCGAAGCCACTGCGTCCGCTTTGGCCGACAAGACCGCTGGCCTGCGGATCTTCTCCGACGAAAACGGCAAGATGAATCGCAACGTGATCGATGCCGGTGGAGACGTGCTCGCAATCAGCCAATTCACTCTACTGGCCGATTGCCGAAAAGGACGCCGCCCCGCGTTCACGGACGCCGCACCTCCCGACCAAGCCAAAGCTCTCTACGAGCACTACGTCCGCGAACTTCGGAAGACTGGATTGGCCGTCCCATGCGGAATCTTTGCCGCCGACATGGCCGTTTCTCTCACCAACGATGGCCCCGTCACCATCATTTTGGAACTCTAAGAAGGACAACCGCCCGGACTCGTGGCCTCGTCCACCACGAAAGCCTGAGAGTTGTAGCAAGAAATCGATTTCAACCCCACGCGACAGCCCGTTTAGCGTCGGGGCAGGGCAGTGGGCCCATTGGGACGAGCCACTTGCTGTCCCATTCCTGGCTGAACCGCGTTCGGCTGGACGGCTGCCGGTTGAGCCGGCTGCGCCTGAGACGGCCAGCCAAAACGGGAAGGTGATTCGGAGGGTGAATCCACGCGAGGTTGCCACTGCGGCGGCTCGCGAGATTCCCAGGGCGCAAACAAAGACGGATTGGTGTAATCCGGGTTGAGCTCGTCCTCACTGGGAGTGGCATAGAGACCGGCGTCCATCCGAACACGCTGTCGCAAGCGATCCAAAATCTCGTGGTCTCCCCAAGCCAAATAGACAAACAACCCAAGCTGGCCCCAAACAAAAATGTTGGCCACCGGGCTGCTCCCAAAGAACTTGAGAGCCGTTCCGAACGACTTCTTCACACGCATGGATCCTCGGCTGAAATCCAACGCCCAAATTTCGTCCAAGATCAGATGGGTCATGAACCCAGCCAACACCGCACATGATTTGTAAACACGAACCGCTTCGCTGGCGCACGGCATCAACATGTACGCAATCAACCCCGCAACCAACGCCGCCGGGATGCTGTGCCACATCCCGCGGTGAACAGTGAATTTGCGGAACCCTTCGACCGCGACAAACCGGATCGCGACATAGACGATCATCGCCGCCAGCGCCATCGCTTCGTGAGTCAGCCCCATGTCTCGCCATCGATCGATCATCAGCATCGGCACGACCGCAGACAGAAACATCGTCGTTTCGCGAAGCGGCACGCCGGAGTCGCTGTCCAAATCCGGCAACATCCCCGACACGCTGCACAGCCCACCGGCCAACAGCGCGCTTTCCATCGACATGCCTTGGTCGACCACGCCCCAATATCCATAGGCGCATCCGACAACGGTGCTCGTCGAGATATGGGTTTTGAAACCAGCCAATGAAACGCGAACGAAAAAGAGAGAGCGGGCAGGGAAGGGCGATCCAGAAATTTTCGAGCACGAACGCCACCCAACCACAGGGGCGGAGCAGGGCGGTCGCGCACCGAGAACCATTGCCGTTACCAAATCCAGGCGCGTTCCCGCCACCGGAAATTTTTTGCCCGCCAATCAAGACCCTGCCCCACCAAGCCCCCTTTCGCCGACCGCCAAAAAAATTGCTGTTCGCCCTGCCCCTTCGGTTTTGCTACAAGCGTCAAAACGGTCCGGATCCGTTGCAGCGATGAAAGTGCGCTCATGCAGACTTACGACATTCTGATGACAATCATCTTGGTCGGCGCAACCCTCCTGGGCGCGATCCGCGGTTTTGCGTGGCAACTCGCTTCGATCGCTTCCATCGTTGTCAGCTATGCGGTCGCCTATCACTACCGCGAACCGTTCAGCCAGAACATTCACGCAGCGCCGCCATGGAACCAATTCCTGGCGATGTTCATTCTGTTCGTCGGCACGTCGTTCGTGATCTGGGTCGCACTGCGAATGGTCAGCGGAATGATCGACCGGATGCGACTGAAAGAATTCGACCGTCAAGTCGGCGCTCTGTTTGGACTCGCCAAAGGAGCACTCCTGTGCACGATCATCACGCTCTTCGCGGTCACGCTATTTGGTGAACGAACTCAACGAGCGATCGTCGCCAGCGAAAGCGGACGCCTGATCGCTCGTGTCCTCGCCGAGTCCAACTCGATCATGCCACCGGAACTGAACAGCGTCGTCCAACCGTACCTGGACCAGTTCAGCGACGAAGAACTGGGCGAGCCATCGGCCTCCGAAGGATCCTGGCTCTCGCAAACTCCGATCGGACCAAACGTCGATCCAAACTGGCCTCATTCGAACGCTCAACCGGCGAACAATTTCGCGCGGCAAAACGGCGTTCAACGCACCCAAAATACCGCGAGATCACAGTCGCCATTTGGTGGCTTCGGCGGAACTTCAACACCGACGACCAACCCAGGTTTCAACTCCGCCGCGGGCTCCCAACAACCGGCCCCGACATGGCGTCAATCCACGACGCCGCAGTGGCAAACGCCACGTCGATAATCGCCAAAACGACCGTCATCTTGGAATCGCGATGATGGCGAACGACCGGGGCGGGGCGTGCTCGGGATCGCCGCAGCACAGAAACCGGCAACGTCACAAAACCGACGCCCAAACGCGGAACACGCCTGAAACACGGGTTTTACGCACCTCGAATACAACATAAGGGGCATTATCGGACGTTGCGGGGCGGTTGAAATCCGCCCTGATTCGCCGTGCCGATCCCATCTGCAGCCCTCGGCACGGCGGGACCGATCCGCTCGCGCCGCTCCGCTGAGAGACGCGACGACTCTTCAGCGCCGGTCTCAGCTCTCTTCCAAGAAGACGCCGAGCCGACGGAACTTTTCGTAGCGTTGCTCAAGCAACTGATCGACCGGCATCTCTTCCAGTTCAGACAACTGGCGCGACAGATAAGTCTTCATCCGAGTCGCCATTTGATGATGGTCTCGATGAGCGCCACCGAGCGGTTCTTCGAGCACATCATCCACGACGCCGAGACGCAACAAATGGTCGCTCGTGAACCGCAGCGCAGCCGCCGCTTTGGGCGCGTGTTCGTGGCTCTTCCACAGAATGCCGGCACAGCCTTCTGGGCTGATGACGCTGTAGTAAGCGTGCTGCAGAACGGCGACTCGATCACCAACACCGATCCCGAGAGCACCACCAGATCCGCCTTCGCCGATGACGATGCAGATCACGGGCGTCTTCAGATCACTCATCATGAACATGCTTTCGGCGATCACTTGAGCTTGGCCGCGTTCCTCCGCGCCAATCCCTGGATAGGCTCCCGGCGTGTCAATGAAACAAATGACCGGCAAGCGATATTTCTCGGCCATTTTCATTTTCACCATGGCCTTGCGATAACCTTCCGGATGAGCGCAACCAAAGTGACAAGCCGCACGTTCCTTGTAAGTCCTACCTTTTTGGTGACCGATCACCATCACCTTGAATCGATCCAGCTTCGCGAAACCCGACAGCATCGCGCGGTCATCGCCAAAGTGTTTGTCACCATGCAATTCGACAAATTCGTCAAACGCTAAGTTGAGGTAATCGCGCGTGTAAGGACGGTTCTTATGACGAGCCACTTGAACCGTTTGCCAAGGGTCCAATGATGAGTAGGTCTCTTTCAATTTGGCAACACGCGCCAGACGCAACGATCGAATCGCTGAGTCAATTTCTTCACTGCGATCGGTGTTTCGTTCCAGCGAAGCGATTTGCTCCTCCAGATCCGCGATCTCGTTTTCAAATTCCAATCCGGGTCCGGCCATCGCTCAGTTTTCCTCTTCTTCGTCGTTGGGTTGTTCGGGACGCTTGATCATGTCCTCCGGCGACTTCATCGATCCGTCATCATCGAAGATGGTCACCTCCGGGCGACGAGGACGCTTCCGCCAAACTTGGATGTTGCGGAAGACTTTCAAGAACTCCCACACCGAATCGGGCCTCGCATCAGGCGACTTCGCCATCATGCTTTTGACCAGGTCGGCAAAGTCTTTGGTGACGTTGTCGTTGTAAACAATCGGGCTGGGGATCGAAGCGGACAGGTGCTTCGACAGCAAATCGTTGGGAGTCTGCCCGGTGTAAGGCGGTTTGCCCGTGCAGGCTTCGAACAGCACGCAACCGAACGAATAGATATCGCTGCGTTCATCGCACAACTTCCCGCGAATTTGTTCGGGAGCCATGTAACTGCGTGTGCCTTGGATGTTCTTTGCCTTGTAGAACATCTTGCTCAAACCAGTTCGTTTCGGCTCGGTGATTGTGAAGTCAATCAGCTTGGTTTCACCGGTATGCGAAACCAAATAATTGTCCGGCTTGATATCGCGGTGGATCCAGTTCTTTGTGTGCATGTAGTAGAGACCTTCGGCGGCCTGCTCGATGATTTTGTCGAGCATGTAGGCCAGCGAATCGGGGCCCTTGCGAAGCGCCTGCTTCATGTTCATTTCACTGAACAGTTCCAGCACCAAAAATGGTCGCCCATTCTCCACGCGATGATCGATCATCTTGATGATCCGAGGACTGTTGAGCGATTTGCCAACGTTGTACTCGTGCTTGAGCGACGCCAACTCGGCTTTGTCGTTCGACATCGATTGCCGAAGAATCTTGAGTGCGTATCGTTTCTGGTCCCCCTCATCAATCGCTTCCCAAACTTCAGCAGTTGATCCAATGCGGATCAATCGAGCGAGTCGGTAAGGGCCTAGAAAGTCGCGTGATTTGGACATCGAGCGGCTGGGGCATTGTCGGAAACGGGACCATCGAGTTGAACGATCAAAACGATTTTGTGGCTTCGCATGATAGTCCAACGGGCCCCACAGCCGAAAGACGTGTGCCGGACACCCAAATCCCCCCGGGTGGCAGGCGAGATTCCGCCCGGAGCAAAGCGACAGAGCAGGCGAGGCCGAGAAAATCTCCACCGCCCTGCCCTTCCCCGCGTTTTGATTCCGAATTCAACTGCCGGCATCCCCCAACAGAATGCCGATCACTGGTCAGCAAGCAATTCCGAATACAGCTCGCGAATCCGGCGGGTCATCGTTTCGTGCCGGAAGATGTCAGTGAAACGCCTCTGGCCCTCTCGCCCCATCCGCTGACGAAGTTCGGCGTCGCCAACCAAGCGGATCATCCGATCCGCCAATTCATCGACCTGCCCTGCCCCAACCAGATATCCCGTTTGGTCGTCGATCACGACTTCACGAGCCCCGTCGATGTCGTAGCTGATCGCTGGGCGACCGGCGATCAGGGCCTGCGGCAGCGCTCTCGCCAAACCCTCTCGGTAAGAAGCGTGAACCAAGATGTCCATCGCACCGATCATGGCAGGCACCTCCGAAGGAGGCACCAAACCGGTGAAGATAAAATGTTCCTTCAATCCCAGCGACTCAATTTGCTGCTCAAGTTCCGCTCGCAGGATGCCATCGCCGACCAGCAGAAACCGCACGTTGGGATAGCGGTCCGCGACGCGTTTGGCGGCCGGAATTAAATCCACATGCCCCTTCAAGTGGAACAGGCG
>NZ_JBICHO010000611.1:0-6086 GCF_043100905.1 Rhodopirellula sp. JB055
GGTTGGTGGGCGATGTTCATCACGATGCTGGGCGACATGACAGCTTTCATTTCGCTGGTGTTTGGCTACTTCTTCTACTGGACCGTGCACGAAGAGTTTCCGCCGCAGCAATGGAATGGCGAACCCGTTGTCGGTGCCGGAACGTTCTGGCCCTTGGTGTCCGTTGGGCTGGCCGTCGTCGCGTGGTGCGCGGACGTGATGGCTCGTCGTCTGAATCGCAGCAATCATTCGGTCGGCTTTCACTCATCGAGTCTGTTGGCGGTGGCAGCGACCGTCGCCTCGGGGGCGGCACTTGTTTGGGGACCGTATTCCAATGGCATGGATCCGACCGTGCACGTGTACAGCTCAACGACCGGCGTGTTGGTGTTGTGGACGGTGGTGCACTTAGTTCTTGGTGCCACGATGTTGGGTTACTGCATCGCGCGGCGTCTGTTTGGAAAGATGGACGCGAAGCATGATGCGGACATCGTGAACGTCACCTTGGCGTGGCACTTCCTTCTGTTGACCGTTGCGATCACGGGATCAGTCCTGGCACTCTTTCCCAAGGTGGCCTGATGAGCGAGAGCATGAACCAGCATCCGGTACCACTGCATAAGCATGGGCAACGTCGCCCGATGAAGAAGCGTTTGTGGTGGATCGCGATCTCTCCATCGGTGTGGGCCATTCATTTCTTGGCCTGCTACATCACCGCTGCGGTCTGGTGCGAAAAGATCGGTGAGGGAAACCTTCGGCCAATGCAGACTTCCATCGGGATCTACACGGCAATCGCCCTGCCAGCGATCATCTGGGTGGGCTACGCGAGCTATCGCAACTTTCGACGTGGCGATCCACCCGTACCGTATGACTTTGACGATCCCACGGACCGAACGCACTTCTTTGGCTTCACCGCGTTCTTGCTGTCGGCACTGAGCGTCGTGGCGACTTTGTTCACCGTTTTGGTGTTCGTGATGGTGGGGAGTTGCGACTGATGAAACTTTGGATGTGGAATCTCGGCTGGTTGGTGCTCGGACTTGCGTGGTTGGGGCCGTTGCCTGAACTCGCACAAGTCTCCTTTGCCGCGCACATGACGTTGCACATGGCGGTCGTTGCCGTTGCGTCTCCGTTGCTAGCGATCGCCGCCTCCGGGACGCGATTGGATCCCGTTCGAAAGGTGCCGAGTTTGTTTTCGCCGATTCCAGCTTCGGTGGGTGAGCTGTTGATCGTATGGGCGTGGCACGCCCCGGGGCTGCATCACTTTGCTCGTCACTCTTTGCTGGGTTTCGTGATCGAGCAATCCATGTTTTTGGCTGCAGGAGTGTGGGTGTGGATCTCGGCGTTTGGAGGCGAGGCACCACGTTCACCATCACGCAGTGGTGCTGGAGTGATCGGTTTGTTGCTGACTTCCATGCACATGACGTTGCTCGGTGCGTTGCTGACTCTTTCGCCGAGACTGCTCTATTCACACCATCATTCGGTATGGATGGAACCAATCACGGACCAACACCTTGGTGGAGCGGTGATGCTGGTGGTTGGAGGGATCGCCTTCTTGGCCGGTGGCCTCTGGCTCACACAGGATTTGGTCGGTGAAGATGAAAAGGTTTCGACGCGACAGGGTTCCGCAACGTTTCAGCGACGCTACGGGAGTGGACTTCATGAGTGACTTTGGATTTCATTTTTCAACGCAAAGCGATGGTGCTGGCTCATGTTGTTGACTTGGAAGCGAGCCTTGATCGCATGTTGCGTTCTTGGCATTCTCGGCACCGTTGTCTTGGTAAGCGGAGTGATACCGGTCAACGCCAGCAGTGGTCACTGGCAGATCACACGTTGGTTGCTGAACTTCGCTAGCGACCGATCGGTGAGTTTTCATTCTCGTGGGACTAAGCCACCCGAAGACAGCGGCCTGATGGACGCGCGATTGGGGGCCGAGATCTATGAAATCAACTGCCGTTTTTGTCACGGTTTGCCGGGGCAAGAACAGCCGCCCGTTGCCAAGGGGATGACGCCGACACCACCGAGGCTGGACCGATCGCTGCTTGAGAAGAAACCGAGAGAACTGCATTACATCATCCAACATGGAATCAAGTTCGCTGGCATGCCGGCTTGGCCCGTTCCAACACGAAGTGACGAGATCTGGCCCGTGGTCGCCTACCTGCAACAAGCCTTGAAGGAGAATCGCGAAGACTTTGATGCGGAGCGATCAGATAGCGATCTGGCTGCTGTTGCGGCGCTGCCTGTCCTTCAAACTTGCGTCGATTGTCATGGCGTCGATGGAGTCAGCCGCGCGGGCAAGCAAGTTCCGCACCTAACCGGTCAAACGGAAGCCTATCTTCGTCAGTCGTTGCTTTCGTTCCGCTCTTCCGAGCGAACCAGTGGTGTGATGATGCCGGTGTGTCATGCTCTGACCAATCAAGAAATTGATGCTCTGTCGAAACACTATCACAAATCGGCTTCGACCAATCTGCCTGCCAGGCTTGAAACAGAGGTAGCGGATCAGGCTGCGGTTGATCGAGGCCGTGAGCTTGCGATGAATGGTGATCGCGGTCGAAAAATCCCTTCTTGTCAAAAGTGTCACGGACCGGACGCGGAGAACCGACGCGAGGAGTATCCCAATTTGGCGGGGCAGTCGAGGTGGTATCTGCAGCAACAGTTGAAACTATTCGAGAAGCGAGCTCGAGGTGGGGCTCAAACGGCACGCTTGATGCATCCCATTGCTGACAAGTTGTCCGAGCAGGAACGTTCTGATCTGGCAACCTTTTACGCTTCCTTGCCGAGGCCCGACGAACGTCCGGAGAAATGAACTGGCCCATCGCTGATTTCATTCGGCTACCGCGAGGAAGACGGATTGTTCTTTCACCACACACTGTCAGCAATGGAAGGTTTAATCATGGCGACCAGTCTAACGGAAAAGCAAGAAGAAATTTACGAAGAGTTTTATGATCTTGTGAACATGCAACCCAAAGAGATCGAGGAATGGTTGGAGACCGACGAGTCCAAATCCGTTGGGCAAACCAAAGAAGGCGATGATGAGTCCATCGGTCGGCAGTCGGCTCGCCGAATCATCGAGATCAAACGCACCAACAAATCGGATCTTTCTGACGATCAAGTGGATCATATGCAGAAGGTTTGTGGCTACATCAAGCGGCATGTGGCACAAGAACCCGACGGCGATGTTTCAGGTACGGACTGGTGCTACAGCCTCAAGAATTGGGGCCATGATCCGTCGAAGTAAAGAAAGAGGCAGACTCACCAGTGGTCTGCCGCGAATTGTTTTTAGGGTAGCGGACGAGGCGACGAGTCCTGAACTGGCGTCAAATCCAAGCACTCGTCGCCTCATCCACTACGATCGACCCTTCCTTTTCGCTTCGGTAGACCACTCGGTGTTGAGGTGTGCTGGCTGGATCAGACGGGTGTGCGACCGCCGGTGCATCCAAAGACTTCACCTGTCACGTAGCTCGCATCGGGGCTGGCCAACCAGACATAGAGCGGTGCCAATTCGATCGGTTGGGCAGGGCGTCCGAACAGACTGCTCCCACCAAACTCTTCGAACTTGTCTTTGGGCATTGATCCTGGAATCAGAGGTGTCCAAACCGGGCCGGGAGCCACCGCGTTGACTCGCACCCCGTGGTCCATCGCTAACTTCGCCAAGCCTTTGGTCATGCCCAACAGAGCCGACTTCGTGGATGAGTATGGCAACAAGTAGGGCGAAGGATCATAGCCTTGGATCGAAGCCGTGTTGATGATGCTCCCTCCGGGTGGCAGGTGTTTCATCACGGCTCGCGAGAGCCAAAAAGGAGCGTAGACATTGGTTTTGAAGATGCGATCGAACAGTTCGGTCGAAAACTCGTCCACATCGTTAGCCGTTTCTTGGTAGGCTGCGTTGTTGACGAGAATATCGATCGCCCCATGTTCTTGGTGGGTCTTTTCGACCAAGTCATTGCAGAACGATTCCTCGCGAAGATCGCCGCGAATCACGGACACGTCGACGCCAGCTTGTCTAGCGACTTCTGCCGTTTGTTTCGCGTCCGCGTCTTCGGAGAGGTAATTGATCGCGATGTTCGCACCTTCTCTCGCATAGCAAATCGCGATTGCGCGACCGATTCCACTGTCAGCACCGGTGATTAATGCGGTCAGGCCCTTTAGCTTGCCCGATCCTTCGTAGCTTTCTTCGCCGTGATTGGGCTGCGGTTTCATTTTCTCGCTGCTGCCCGGCATCTTCATTGCTTCTTGATCTTTGAAGGGCGGTCTTGCATACGCTTGTCTCGGATCGACCAACTGAACGCGTTCTTCGGTTGCGGTGGACATTAAAATCTCCGTTTTTACTGGGGGTATTTGCGTCGAAGTTTGGGAAGGCATCGTGTCGGTGATGCGAGGGATCGATTGTTGCAAACAATGTTCCGAATGTTCGGTGAGGGGCTTCCGCGTTCGGAACATCAGTTGCATTGCATCGTTGCATTGCATCAACGCTCAATAGCTTGATGGCTCGCAATTCGCGAGCAGTGAGATCCAATTGAAACACCGCAAAAAGAGGCCGTCATGAGTGCGTCAGCAACCGAAAAGAAGTGTGAAACGATGAACGCAGTGGTCTACGACGACTATGGCAGTCCGAATGTGTTGCACTCGGGGGTTGTTCCGCTGCCCGACCGATTGCCGGGGCAGGTTCTGATCGATGTCCAAGCATCGAGCGTGAATCCGATCGACTACCGAATTCGCAGTGGTGAGATGAAAGGGTTGTTACCTGGCGGGTTCCCTCGCGTTCCCGGCTACGACGTCGCGGGAATCATTGCGGATTGCGGTGCCGACGGGGCCTTTGAAGTGGGCGATCGGGTGATTGCGTTTCTCGATACCATGCGCGGTGGTGCGAGCGCCGATTTCGCGGTCGCCGCTGTGGACGTGACCGCTGCGATCCCCGACTCCCTGAGTTTCAACGAAGCGGCTGCGATTCCCTTGGCCGGAACAACCGCTTTGCAATCACTCCGCGATCATGGAGACATCGCAGACGGAAAACGCGTTCTGATCAACGGGGCGAGCGGCGGAGTTGGAATGTTCGCGGTTCAGATTGCCAAGGCATTCAACTGTCATGTCGATGCGGTCGCGAGTGGCGACAATGAGGACTTCTGCCGATCGCTCGGCGCGGACCACTTTTACAACTACGAAACAACGGACTTCACCGAATCGGAAGAGCGTTGGGATCTCATCTTTGATGCAGCGGGGAAATCGGGATTCTGGGACGTTAAGAAAGTGCTCAACGACGGTGGCCGCTACGTCTCAACCGAACCCGATGCGAAAGGCATGCTGATGACACTGGTGACTTGGCCGATGTCCAAATCAGGAACGGTGATGTTGGCAAAGCCTAATGCGGACGATTTGCGAACGCTGATCGAGATGCGAGAGAAAGGACAATTGCAAATCACGATCGACGCGATCTATCCGTTCTCTCAGTTGAGCCAAGCTCACCAGCATGTCGAGAACGGCGTGGAACGTGGCAAAGTCGTTCTGACCGCCGACGGCAGTGGGCTGTGATTTCAAGGCGCTCCCAACCTGTAATTGCACAGAACAAAGACAGTGGCCCTGTGAGCGTGTTGATTCAATCAGCCGGAACGCGACAGCGTCCGGTTCGTCTCCGGTATCCTGTTCGCCCCAACGGGGCAGCCCTATGACAGCCCAGGGCGGCGCCCTGGGTTCCGGCGGGACCAAGATTGCAAAGCCCCAACGGGGCGTTCCTAGCAGAGAGTCATCCCAAAACGCTAGGACCGCCCCGTTGGGGCTCGCGCTGGGTCATCCGTAACGAAACCCCGGGGCAATGCCTGGGCCTAGGATAGGGCTGCCCCCATGGGGCGTGAGACTCAGAGCATGGACCGGACGTCCGATGCGAAGGTCGGAAATGCGAAGAGTGTCGACTTCATGTCCGTTGCCGTCAGATTGAACTTCATTGCGAGAGCAAACAAGTTGATGGTTTCCTCCGCGGACGGGCCGAGCAGGTGTGCTCCGAGAATCTGATCTGTTTCCGAATCGATGAGAATTGTGTACCCGGCGACGGTGGTTCCGGTCTTACGCACACTACCCCATGAAGAGATGTCGTCGCTGAGAACCGTCAGGTTGTCGTTGCT
>NZ_JBICHO010000612.1:0-4558 GCF_043100905.1 Rhodopirellula sp. JB055
TGTTGGTGGAACACGCTCGACGTCGAAAAATGACTTGGCCACTCGTCGGACTCGGACTCTTCCTGCCGTTCCTATTGGCGGTGTTACTCATTCACTGAACACTTTCCTTCCTCTTGATGACTCGACTTCCTTCCATGATGAATCGAATTGCGTTGATGCTCGGTATCGCCCTGCTCGGCGTCAGCCAGACGACCGCCGAAGACTGGAAAGCGACCGTTGAAATCCCACGGTTGAATGTCTCGGAATACCACCGTCCCTATGTGGCGATCTGGATCCAAGACGAAAACCGAAAGTGCGTTGCGAACTTAGCCGTTTGGTACCAACTGACCAAATCCGGCGAAGGCGAAGGCACCAAGTGGTTGCCCGACTTGCGTCAGTGGTGGCGTCGTTCTGGACGTTCGCTGGAAATGCCCGTGGATGGAGTGTCCAGCGCCACCCGTCCTGCCGGCAAACATGAATTGACGTTCGACGACCACAAGCAACGATTTTCAAAATTGCCCGCTGGCAAATATAGCCTGATGGTCGAGGCCTCCCGCGAAGTCGGCGGTCGCGAAATTGTGGAACTGCCATTTGTATGGCCTTCCAAGACGACACAAAAACTGAATGCCGCCGGCAAAGAAGAACTCGGCGAAATCACCTTCGTCATCCCATCCACCAAATGAACTTCCTTTTTAACACGAGAATGAACATGAATCGCTTGCTCCTTTCGTTTGCTTTTTTGCTGACCGCCATTCCGAGCACGACCTATGCCCACAAGGTTTGGTTGTTGCCATCGCAAACCGTGTTCTCGGGTCCCGAGCCCTGGTTGACTGTCGACGCGGCCGTTTCGAATGACCTGTTCTATTTCAATCACTTTCCACTGGGGTTGGACAACTTGGTCATCACGGCTCCTGACGGAACCGCAGCCGAAGCTCAGAACAAATCCCAAGGCAAGTACCGCAGCGTCTTTGATCTCCCCCTGACTCAGCGTGGCACCTATCGCTTGGCGATCATCCACGACGGTGCCTTTGCAAGCTGGGAAGAGAACGGCAAACGTCGTCGTTGGCGTGGAAGCGCTGACGCGATCGCAAGTGAAGTTCCTACCGATGTCGACAACCTTCGCATCACCGAAAGCTACGGTCGGGTCGAAACGTTCGTCACCAACGGTGCCCCGTCGCTGGACGCGCTGCAACCAGTCGGCAAGGGAATTGAGCTGATTCCTGTGACCCATCCCAACGACCTGTACGCGGGCGAAACAGCAACGTTCCGCTTCCTGGTCAATGGCCAACCTCAGAAAGACTTGGAAATCGTTGTGATCCAAGGCGGCACACGCTATCGCAACTCCCAAGAAGAAACCAAAGTCACGACCAATGAAGAAGGCGAATTCCAAGTCACTTGGTCCGAGCCTGGCATGTACTGGATCGAAACCAGTCACCAAGACAAGGAGACCAAGATCAAGAACGCCGCTGGTCGCCGCATGAGCTACGCTGGCACCGTTGAAGTTCTGCCTCAATGAGCTTGAAGATCAACGCCATTTGCCTCGCGGTGCTCATGATCGCCGCTTGGTTCCTGGCTCAATGGACCGAAGGCGCTTGGTGGGTCGCACCACCAAGTGCCGCACGTTGGTGGATGGCGGCGGGCTCTCTCATCGCCTACGGTTTGCTGTGCGCCTGGTCATTTCGAAGTGACTCGGCAACAAAAACATCGACGACGAATGTCGTCTCGGTCACTTCCGAACAAGTGGCTGAGAACCGCCCGGCGGCTTCGGCCAACGACGATTCGGTGTTGGTCGTTTATGCCAGCGAAACAGGATTCGCTGAAGAACTGGCGCAACAAACATTGGAACTGCTACGTGCGGCCGGCAAAGTTGCCGAACTGCTGCCTCTGGATGAATTATCCGTCGAGCAATTGCAGACCTCTCCACACGCATTTTTCCTGGCCAGCACGGCGGGAGATGGTGAACCGCCCGTTCACGCATATGAATTTGCCGAGGAAGTGATGTCTTCCCAGCATAATTTGTCATCGCTGACCTACGCGGTGCTCGCACTCGGCGACAGCAGTTACGACGAGTACTGTGCATTCGGCCGACAAATCGACGCTTGGTTGCAACAGTGCGGCGCGAAGGCAGCCGACGAGAGAATCGAAGTTGATGACGCCGATCCGTTGGCATTGTCAGCCTGGCAAGCACTTGTCGAAGAGTTCGCTGGCAACGCTCAACCGAGTCTGTGACTTAGCTTTGGTATCGAACCAAGTACCAACCGCGGCCGATCGAAGTGGCGAACTCCAATTCGTGTGGGTCGGACAATCCACCCACGAATGAACTTGGTCGACTCTTAGGTGGATGCCACTCCGCCCAATCACCACCATCGGTCCCGGTCAGTTGCAGCTTGATGGCGCCGTTTTGCAGTTCAATCGCACTGACGTAAACGGCTTGCTCCGCGACCGAAGGAGCCTGCAACAGAACCAACGTGGTTGGACGTCCAAATGGATACGCCATGAAGGGACCGATCTCTGGCAGCTCACCGTCGTGTTTCGGCCACTCCTCCCGAAGCGGTGCAACGATGCGTTCCAGTCCCTCCACACGCAAGGCAAACCGTGCCCGCTTACCTTGCCATGCGATCGAGTCAACGTGGGTCGCAAGCGCAAACCAAAAACCCGCCAAAGTGACCACCGCCAACAACTGCGCCAACGATCGGTGCTGAGTCGTTGGCGACGATCTGGCAAAGAACTGAACCAGCAAACCAAACAGACTTCCCACGGCCAAGATCGCGATCAAACCGATCCCAACACTGCGAACTGGATTGGCTTGCAGCCATGAAACTGAAAACCATTCGCTTCGAACCAGTGATCCAAACGAAGGATCCACGGCAGCCCAGATCGCAAGCATGCAAAATGCTGCGATCTGGCTTCCCCACAACCACTTCGATTGTCTCGACATTCAAATGCCTCGTTCGTCTGCGAATGAATCGTCAGGTAACAACACTCACTGACAGTGTCCCAGTGCCATCAAAGCAAAACTGGTAGCGAGGTTTTTATCGTTTTCAAACCATCGTTGATTTTCGTTGCTCCACGATCCATCTTCGTTCTGACGTTCGGCCAATTCCGCAATTAATTCGGCTTTCCAGTCGTGTTCCTCGCCCTCGGAATCGACAACCGTTTTCAGTCCCGCCGCGTCGAGCGCCGCCGCGAAGGTGTGATAGTAGTAATACAGACCAGCGGACCCCATGCCGGGATTCTTTTCAACGCTGTAGTGGTCTCGGATCCAGGTTTGAGCGGCTTTGACACGAGGGTCTTCCTTTGTCAGACCGGCAAAGATCATGCTCTTCAAACCCGTGTACCCCATTGATCCATAACTGCGAAGTCCACCATTGGGCGTGAAGCGTTCTTCCGAGGTGCTCGGATCAATCTTGGTCGTTGGGATTTCGTAGTAGAACCCTCCGTCATCGACCTTGTCAGCGAACTGGGTGTCGTTGTGCTTGGTGTCCAAATTCTGGCATCGCGAAATGAACACGAGCGCGCGTTGAATCGCTGGGTCGCTCGCCGGAGTCTCAACGGCTCGCAAGGCTTCGATCATGTACCCGGTGTTGGACAAATCAGGTCGGCCGGCACCGCCGTACCCGACGCCGCCATACCAGGGGTCGGAGGGATCCTTGGTTCCTTCGCCGTACTGGATTCCTGTCACGAACTCCTTGGCGCGTTTCAAGATTTCCTTGTACTGGCCGGTCTTGTTCGCTTCGGCGAAGCAAACCATCGCGACGCAAGTTTCATAGTTTTTCAGCCGGCCGTTGCCGTAGATGCCGCCGTCCGGTTTGACATAGCCTTCGAGTGCTTTCAAACCTTCCGCGACCATTGGGTCATCCAGCTTTTTTCCGTTGCGCAGCGCCGACGTGATGGCCAGCGCGGTCACGCCTGGCCCGACTCTGTCCGAGAAAGTGCCCTGTTCGGATTGCCCCTCCTTGGCCAGAAAAGCCAACCCCTTGTCGACAATTTCTTGACGGAGTTGCTCCGTTTTGCTCGCCGCTTTGTTTTCCAGTTCCCCCTTGGGCTCCTTGGCGCAAACCGGCAAACAAGTGATCGCCATTGCACAGGTTGTGACAAAAATCCGACGCCCGAGGCGGAATTTCCGGCAGTTGAGTTCAGAGCCAGTTGGATTGGATTCCCGAAGCATCTGTATTTCTCATCGTAGAAGGGAAGGAAAAGCGTTCGATCGCGGAACGGCGATCAACAAACGACCAAGCAAGCAATGTGCCGGCAAGCCAGCGAAAATGATTCTTCATTTTTTGTGGCGGTTGTGACCTGGATTTGCAACTGACCAGAAGAAGGCTTTTCTTCCGCCATCTCGCGTCTTGTTTGCCAGGTATTTGAATGCTCCGTCTCCCACACGTTCGCCCACCAGTTTTGTTGTTCGCCGGAGTCACCTTCATTGGTGGGCTCGGTTGTTCACCCAACATCCAGGCTCAACCCCCCGGTGGCCCTGGAGGCCCGAACCAACCAGAACAGAAACTCGTTGAAAAGTTTGACGACGACGACAACGGTTGGCTGGACGACACGGAACGCGAGGGAGCTCGCGAATTTCTTG
>NZ_JBICHO010000613.1:0-3495 GCF_043100905.1 Rhodopirellula sp. JB055
TGCCTGTAGCCTTCACCCAATCCCCTTCAATACGCGGAAGAATGGGGTCTTGCAGAAAGTCGTGCGCCACCTCACTGTTTTTCTCGCAAACCATATCGATGTGCGACTGCAGCACCACCGGCGGCCGGTGGACGAGGCGACGAGTCCAGGACTGGCGTCAAAACGAAGGACTCGTCGCCTAGTCCACTACGGTCAAACCTAACTTTCAATTTTGATAAAACACTCGTGAATCGGAGGACGTTCGACCTGTATGATCTGGGGTGCTAAGCTTGTTTTGTTCATCATCCTTCGCCCGTTCACTGAAAGACGAATGTTTCAATTCTCGATTCGCTCGCTCCTTGGTTGGACGCTGTTCGCGGCGATTGCGTGCGTGCTTTTGTTAGAGGGAGTGTTGCCTGCGGCTTTGACTGTTCTCGCCTGGCTGCTTCATTTCTGTGCGATGTTCATGCTCCCGGTGGTTATCTTTGAGGTTCATGGCCATCGAAGGCGTTTCTTTGCCTCTGCCTTTGCGTTCAATTTTGCGTTCTTGATGTGGAACCACAGGCACTGGGATGATGACGCTTTTGGAGTGCTATCAGTGTTCGGTTTCGCGGGGGCATATCTCGCCGGCACACTTTCGGCTGCGACCTACTGCTCGATTGTGTCACCCGGCAAACCGCGTGGTTACTGGCGGCCACTGGACCTGATGACACGTCTTCTGATCTGGTGCTTTGGCACAAAGCCGAGCCCGGACGATCACGCCTGATTCTCTCCTAAGCAGGCATGACTTGCTCGACAGGTCTGCATTACAAAATTGGTTTCGTCTTTCCTGTGGGGTTGCTTGCCAGTCATGACACGAATTTACGCTCTTCTCTTTTGGCTTTTTCTGCCTGCTGTTCCAGCCATCTCTCAGTCTGAGCGGAACGCGAAACCGCTGACCGCCAAGGCAAACGAAAAATGGGTGATCAAATGGAACCGTTCGGACGACTTCAAGGGCGACGGGGTCAATTGGCGTAAATGGAATCAACGTCCCGAGAATTTTAGTGCTTGGACCTGGGACAACGATTCCAACGCCACGGTTGCGGACGGAGTGCTCACGCTGACGGTTCGGCGTGTTGAATCGAAAGAGGGGGCCACCGATGTGCTGCGGGACCAAAGTGGGAACCCCACACCGTTCACATCTGGCATGCTGAAGTCGTATGCGGCTGGAACCTATGGGTACTACGAAGCAAGGATCAAGGGATCGTCGGTGTTCCCCGGGGTGTGCCCGTCGTTCTGGCTGTACAGCAAGATTGATGATTCGATCGTATCAGCCGGGGAGGTTCGCTACAGCGAAATTGATATCGTGGAATTGTCTCAGCGTGGCGATCGCGTTGAAGGGAACGAGCGAATCATGGATCACAATCTTCACGCGATCGTGTCGAATGGCAAGGTGGGAATCGCCGGGCGAGGATGGCAAAGACCGAATGATCCACGCTTCCAAGACACCCAGGCAAATGAATACAAAGCACCATTCAATCCAGGGGACGACTTCCACACGTACGGATGCAACGTCGGTCGCGAGGAGATTGTCTGGTATGTGGATGGAGTCGAAGTGGGGCGCAAAAAGAACACTCACTGGCATCGCGAAATGAACGTGGCAATCTCACTCGGACTGCGCGAGCCTTACGCGGTGTTTGCGAACAATCGTTTGACCGCGAATCAGAGCATCGCGACAAATGAGTTTCCGACGTCGATGGAGGTAGACTACGTCCGTGTTTGGGAACTCGAAGAGTGAATGGTGTTGGGCGATCGGGGCTTTCGATGAAAGGTGAGGGAATGGACTTCAATCCGATCGGGCACCTGAAGAAGATGCGGGATGATTGGCGAGTTGTTTGGCAAGCCCGCGGGCGATCTGAGGGTATTGTTCGAGCACGTTTCGACTTTCGGTTGAGTCAGTCCGGTGGTCGTAGAGTTCTTCGGCAATCAGTTGACCGTCCTTGATCGATCTCCACTGCGTGTATCGCCAATCCGACGTGCGAACAGAATGCCCCCAGGCGGTCCATTTTTCTCGTGGCGCGTAGAAGGGATGTTGGTGGCGGGTGAAGGCCGCATGCTTGAGCGTTTGGTTCGGGTTCTCGAGTAGTGATGAGACGTCGGTGCCTTCGAGGCTCTTTGGCGAGTCGTCGCGAATCCCGGCGAGAGCGGCCAAAGTTGGGTAGAGATCAATCAACTCGGTTAGGCAATCGGTTCGCTGCCCCGTCTTGTTGGCACGCGGGTCGGCGATGATCAAAGGAACCCGAGCATCCAATTCGAAGTTGCTGGTTTTCCCCCACAGTGTTTTCTCGCCGATGTGGAAACCATGATCCGAGACAAAGGCGACAATGGTGTTGTCGCGGTGCTCGCTCTCGTCGAGTGCGTTCAAGATCAGGCCAAGTTGGGCATCAAGGAAGCTGATCGACGCGTAGTAGCCGTGGCGAAGGTGTTGCTCTAGCTCGGGTGCTAGATTGCCTTGTTTGGGAACTCCGTCGTACCCATGCACTTCTCGTGACGCGTGCATGGCGATTTCGGGCACGTTGGTTGGTTTCGTTTTCAAGAGGGGGCCCGAAATCTGCTTGGGATCGTAGAGGTCCCAGTATTTTTTGGGGGCTACAAATGGCAGATGCGGACGCCAAAAACCAACGCCCAGAAAGAACGGGGCCGAGTCATCGGGATAGTCACGGATGACGGAGGCTGCCAAACGAGCGATTTGGCCATCGCGGTAGGCGGTGTCGGGCACGTCAAGCGTTTCCGTCACGGGGGCTTTCTTTAGCTTCCGAGCACGCAAGGCGACGGGCGTGTTGGAGTGCACTGTGTCGGCGGCATGCGTTCCTGCGTGGAAGACTTCGTCCATCGACCATGATTGGCGGTCTTGCGTGTCGCCCATGTTGTGGAAGATCTTGCCGATGTCTTGGCTGTAGTAACCATGGTTCTTGAAGTGCTGAGGCAGTGTCACCAGCGACGCACCGTTGGGCGCGGTCTCGCGAAAACTTTTGCGGAGGTCGTCGACACCCACGGTCTCAGGACGCAACCCGGTTAAGAACGAGGATCGCGATGGGTTGCAGACTGCTTGCTGGCAATAGGCTCGATCGAATACCAGCCCGCGATTCGCGAGAACGTTCAGATTCGGTGTGATCGCGTTGGGGTCACCATAGGGGCCGATCGCACAATTCAAGTCATCGGCAACGATCAGAAGCACATTGGGAGAGTCTGCACCCAGTGCTGGGCGGAACAGGAACAACACGAGCGCGAAGCCAAGCAGTGTTGCTGGTTTCGGAACGCGATTCAATGCAAACTTCTTTTGAACCAAAAGCAACCTAATCACCTTGAGTCAGCCGGGGGAATAGACACCAGTCAGATGAATGTCCCCAATCTTAACCAGGATTCAAGCTGAGTTTGAACGCAACCACTGGTCTTATTCTCTTGGGCGCCAGTGCGGCGATGGCGATTCCATTCAGAAAGACGACAAGGTGAGCCCCGTTTGCGATTTTCATGGTG
>NZ_JBICHO010000614.1:0-3951 GCF_043100905.1 Rhodopirellula sp. JB055
GGTCAGCGACGACGCCGGAGGGACTCGCGTGGTTTGCCCGAATTGTCGAGAGACGTTCTTGGTCCCTGGGATTTCTGCCAGCTCCTCCAATGATGACGACGATTGGCTGGAGCTGAGCGATCCGCCAGCGAAGCCCGCGGCCAAACCGCAGGATGCGAGCGTCACGCCGACCAAGATTTCTCGGTCGACGCCGCCAAAGCCCGCTGCGAAAGGTCCGGCCAACCAGTCCAAGTCAGAGGCCGACGCACCGCCGCCGGCCTCCACATCGGAAGGCGACATGTTTGACATGGACCTGCCGCCGGTCGACTCCGCGTCCGATGACAGTGACCCGTTCGGGTTCGCCAACATCCCGGATCTATCGGACGATTCGAACGCGGCAGCAGCGGGCAAGTCGACGGATGCCTTCGACGATCCCGATGATCCGTTCAACTTTGACGCAATGGAAGAATCGGCCCAAGCCTTCCCCAGTGCGGCGGGTGCTGCACCGAAGCAGGATGCCGTGGTCGACCCACTGTTCGAACAAGCCGCTGCATTGGCAGCTTCGAGCAGCAAGCCGAAACCACCAGCGACGGATCAACCAGTCGCTCACAACGTCGAATACGAAGAGCACTACCGAGTCCGATGCCCGGTGTGTGCGACGATGCTGAACGTCACCGCCGCTCAAGCGGGCAAACAGGTACGCTGCCACGATTGCCACAAGATGATCAAGGTGCCGCCGGCGCCTCGGAAGAAAAAGAAGGTCGTGATCGACATGGATCGCGCCCAGACGTTTCAGTTCAACGAAACCGCGGTGACTCAAAACGATCGCCCTGCCGATCCGTTCCGCAAATCCGCGCAGGAACTGCTTGCCGAAGCGTCTCGCACCGAAGAGGAGTCATCGGCACCCGATTTGGATGTGCCGAAGATTTCCGATTGGGCCAAGTCCATCTTCGGAATTTTCGGCCAATTGGGAGTCACCGTTCACTGGCTGATTTTGTCCACCATTGCGTCGTCAGTCGCTGCGATTTCCATCGCAACGGGTTATGACGCGGCGCTGAAGTTCCTCTTCCCCGCCGGTCTCGTTTACGGTGCGATGGTGCTGGCTTGCGGGTTCACCATCCTACAATCGGTCAGCAACGACGAAGACGCGGTGTCGGAATGGCCGCTGACCCTGGAACCCATGGAGTGGTTCGCGCCGACGTTGTTCTGCTTCGCCGCCGTTGGTCTGACAGGCGGTCCCGGTTGGTTGATTGGGACCATGGCGTTTGGTCAAAACCTGGCAACCGTTTGCCTGATCATGCTCTCGGTGTTCTTGCTGTTCCCGTTTGTTCTGCTGTCGATGTTGGACATGCAGAACATGTTCGTTCCGTTTTCACCGGAAGTCGGACGCAGCGTGACTCGTTGCGAAGAAGCCTGGGGCGACTTCTATCTTTCCGCCGCATTGATTTTCTTTGCGACTTTCCTGATCTTTGCAGCCGCCAGTCTGATGGCGCCGGTCGCGGCCGCAGCGATTTGTGTCTTCGCCGCAACAGCCGGCACGTTCATCTACTTCGCGATGCTTGGTCGATTGGCCAAAGCGATTGGCCAATCGGTCAACGACAAACCAAGAGAGAACGACATCAACGAAATTCGCGAAACCGAGCGTGCTCGCGATGCGGGTGAGTGAAACCGCGTCGGCGTTTTGTGTCGTCAGGCACAATGGGTGAAGCGGCTGACGATTTAAAACGGCCGGTCGTCGGAATCTCCCCGTGGATCGCCGCACCATCGATTCAGAGCTTCCAAGACCTCATCACGCTCGCCTGCGTTGGTCCAGACCGAATCGTCGACGTCCAAGCGGATTTCGTAGTAGCCCTCCCGCTGACAGTCTTCTTCGCCACAAAAATGCGGCAGATCCGCTACCCAAACGACTCGGTACAGTGGCACGTGCTTGTCGTCGACTTTGACGATCGGCGAAACCATCGCGGCGTCCCTACAAAAAGTGAAAGTGAAATGGAATGAACGTGAACTCGTCCTGCGAAAGCCGGGCGACTTCCGAAGACTCCAGTGTCAGTGCCGAGAGATCGGCTACGCCAACTCTCGACTGCGATTGGCCGAGGCCTGAACGGCTTGGATCATCGCTCCTCGAACTGCATTCTGTTCCAGGACGCTCATGGCGGCAATGGTCGTTCCGCCGGGGCTGCAAACGTTGTCTTTCAATACACCGGGGTGCTCACCCGTTTCGCGAACCATTTTCGCCGCACCCAAAACCGTGTGCGTGGCCAACTTCAACGCCGTTGCGCGAGGCAATCCGGCTGCGACACCGCCATCCGCTAGGGCTTCGATGATCAGAAACACATAAGCAGGTCCGGAACCACTGACGCCCGTCACCGCGTTCATTTGCGGTTCGGTGACCAGTGACGAAATCCCAACGCTGTCCAGCATCGTCTCGATCAAGGCCACATCTTCGTCGCTGACACCGGAACTGACGCAATAACCGCTGGCGCCTTCCCCGACCAAACTGGGCGTGTTCGGCATGACTCGGACGACGCGGTCGTGCCCGACACCCTGGGTCAGTTTGTCCAAACCGATTCCTGCAGCAATGGAAACAATCAGTCGTCCGGACCAATCGGCGGTTTTCCCGGCCGCGTTTTTGACAGACAGCACATCCGCAATGATATGCGGCTTGACGGCCAGCATGACCGTGTTGGCATCGGAGACCGCTTCGACGGTATCGGTGCTGGTCGTGCACCCTGGATATTTCGCCGTCCACCATTCGCCCGTCGCAGGGGTTTGGTGAACAACGGTCAGCTCACTGGCTTTCAAGCATCCACTTTCCAGCATTCCGCCCACAAGAGCGCGAGCCATTTGGCCGCCGCCGATAACCGTCAATCCGGTGAGTTGCATGTCGAGTTTCAATCCATCTGTCGCGTGTTGTGAAAGAGTGGACGGAAAGACGACTCAGAACATTCCCGGCGTTCGCTTTTCGATGTTCGCAAGCAACTGCATCAACGCAACACGAAGTTGCTTGACTCGCAGCGGCAAAGGCAACAGCACGCGATTGGGACCGCGTTTGGCGCGGCTGATGATGTGGCCTTGGCGTTGATCGACGAGCAAGATCGCCGGAATTTCGGCCGTCTTTTCGTCCGTGACGAAATGGTTGTAGGCCTCCAACGCATCGTTGCCAAGTTCGGCTGCACCAAAGATCACACAATCGGCCGGATTCTCGATGTCGTCCTCGAACCGAGCCAACGCCCGCTTCGGATCCGCGATAATCAAGACTCGGTATCCACGTGCTTTCAATCGCTCGCGAACCGCATTTTGCAGATTCGCTTTGGATTCAACCAGCATCACGACGTAGCCTTCGCCCTCATTGGTGACCACTTGATCGTCACCAACATCGGCGGCATTCACGGTCCCACTCGTGTCATGGACCTGGCGCTCCGTGGGACCTCGTTTCAATGTTTCCAGCACACGTTCGACTTCGATCTTCATCGCCGAAGCGGACTGGATTCGTTTTTCAGGATCGTAAGCCAAGATCTTCATCAGCAATTGGCTGACAATCCCGGGACAATCCGGAACGAATTCCGTGATCGGTTTGATTTCTTGGAAACGCGACACGTTCAACCGCGCCAGGCGGTCACGCGTTTCGGACAATGCCGGCGTGCCAGCCAACATGTGATAAAGCATGTTGCCGGTAAAGAAGACGTCACTTCGCGGGTCATCCTTGCGAACGTTGGTGCCTCGTTCCAATGCCGCGTAGTCAATCGCACGAGCGTTGGGGCAATCCGCGACTTGTTCCGGGTTGTTGCGATCGGCCAAAGCGGCCAAACCAAAGTCAACCAGCTTCGCGGTACCAGACGAGGAAATCAGCACGTTGGACAGCTTCAAGTCACGGTGCGAGATTCCCAATCCAGCGGCGTGAGCTAGCCCGGCAGCGATCTCCATCGTCAATTTCAGCGAAAGCTCCACCGGGAGTTGTTTCCGAATTCGGAC
>NZ_JBICHO010000615.1:0-8729 GCF_043100905.1 Rhodopirellula sp. JB055
GTTCTCCCTCCAAGCCTCGCCCCACCCAAACCGGGCATCAACTTATCCCGTTCAAGCATCCCGCCCCCGCTAAGCAAAACGGCTCGCGACATCGATTCAACGCTCGTCTCGGTGGAGGACCACCGAGCTACAGTTTGCCCCAAAAACCTGTAGCACGGTGGTCTCCACCGTGACCCAAACACCATCCGCACCAGAGTAGAACAGTTGTCCCCAACTGTTCCGCCAACCAGCGTTCTCCCTCCAAGCCTCGCCCCACCCAAACCATGCTCCAACCCATCTGGATCTCGCATCCCTGCCCCACCACGCAAAACCGCACGCAACAACGATTCAATGCTCGTCTCGGTGGAGGACCACCCAGCTACAGTTTGTTTTTCGGGTGTCGTTCCAACCCGCATAATCGTTACCACCGTCGTTTCCGCTCAAGCCGGCACAACCGTCAGCCGATGATGTTCGCAGCGGTTGTCGCGAGTGTGACGATTGCGCCGATTAACCGGCTGGAAACGACCAGCGAATTTGGCTCGCCCAAACAATCGCTCCGTTTCAAAAATTCCGGTTGTTTTTTGCATTCGCGCCATGCATGCAAATCGTAAAATTCGCGCACCGTCATCGCCTGTTTCACGACGTCCTTCCACACACTGACCCCAGCGCCCATGTCGCCTCACGTTCACCTTTGCTTGGTCCTTCACAACCACCAGCCAATCGGAAACTTCGATGGCGTGTTTGAACAAGCTTACCAGGACAGCTACCTGCCGTTCCTGGAGGTATTTGAACCATACGACGCTCTGAATATCTCGCTGCACACCTCCGGCCCATTGATGCTGTGGTTGGCCGAACGCCATCCCGAGTACCTCGACCGCGTGCGTTTGCTCGTCGAAGCCGGCCGCATCGAAATCGTGGGCGGACCACAGTACGAACCGATCCTGACGATGCTGCCCCGCCGCGACCGCGTGGGACAAATCCAATCGTACAGCTCGTGGTTGCAGCGAAACCTGGGTGTCACGCCTTCCGGCATGTGGATGCCCGAACGCGTCTGGGAATCCGGCCTGACCGCCGACGTTGCCGCGGCCGGGATGCGTTACACCGTGCTGGACGACTACCACTTCAAATCCGCAGGGATGGCGGAAGAAGAACTGCGTAGCTACTTCGTCGTCGAAGACCAAGGCCAACTGCTTCGGGTCTTCCCCGGCAGCGAACAACTTCGCTACACGATCCCATTCCGTCCGGCTCACGAAACGATCGATTACCTTCGCGGGATCGCTCATTCGAATCCCGGTGCCGTGATGACGTTCGGTGACGACGGTGAAAAGTTCGGCACCTGGCCTGACACCAAATCGCACGTCTACGACGAAGGCTGGTTGCGTTCGTTCTTCGACGCATTGACTGAAAACCAAGAGTGGTTGCACACGGTCACACTGGCCGAGTCCATCCAAAACGCTGCTCCCGCCGGAAAGGCCTACCTGCCCGATTGCAGCTACCGCGAAATGACGGTTTGGTCGTTGCCCGCCGAGTCACAAGAGAGCCTCGACGACGTTTCCCACGCGTTGGAAAACGACGAGCGTTGGGGCCACTTGGAATCGTTCGTGCGTGGCGGTTTCTGGCGGAACTTCAAGGTGAAGTACGAAGAAACCAACGAGATGTACGCTCGCATGATGCACGTGAGCGATCGGTTGGCCAAAGCCGAAGCGAGCGGTCACGATGCGGGCGAGCTCGCCGAAATTCGCGACCACTTGTATCGCGGCCAATGCAACTGCCCGTACTGGCACGGTGCCTTCGGCGGAATCTACTTGCCTCACCTCCGCAACGCGATCTACGAACACCTGATCCAAGCCGACACGTTGCTGCAGGAAATCGAAGGCACGCTGAACACCGTTTCCGCGACCGCCGGCGACTTCGACTACGACGGCCAACAAGAAATCCGGCTGTCCAACGAATCCATGGTCGCTTGGATCGATCCTGCCCAAGGTGGCCGGATGTACGAGTGGGACTTGCGAGGCATCAACCACAACTTGTTGGCGACTTTGCAACGTCGCCCCGAAGCCTACCACCGCAAAGTCCTGGCGGGGCCGAGTAACGCCGGTGGCGATGTGGCCAGCATCCACGACCGCGTCGTGTTCAAACAAGAAGGCCTGGATCAAATGATTCAGTACGATCGTTACGCTCGCAAGAGTTTGATGGATCACTTCTTTGACAACGAAGCGACGTTGGAATCCGTCTCACGTGGCGAGTCACCTGAACGAGGCGATTTTGTCGAACTGCCATTCGAAGCCAAACTGCGTCGTGGCAGCGATCGCGTGCAAGCTCAACTGCGTCGTGACGGCAACGCTTGGGGAATCCCCATCACGCTGACCAAGGCGGTCACCTTGCAAGAAGGCAGCGGCAACCTTTCCGTGACTTACTTGCTGGAGAACCTGCCACCGGCCAGCCCACTGCACTTCGCGGTCGAATGGAATTTCGCTGGATTGCCATCCGGAGCCGACGACCGTTACTTCAGCGACGTCGACGGCAACCAACTCGGACAACTCGGCGAACGCTTGGACCTCACCGATGTTCGTGGTCTGTCCCTGTCCGATCGTTGGCTCGGTGTCGATATCGACCTGCGAACCGATCGCGACAGCGGTGTGTGGGCGTTCCCCGTGGAAACTGTCAGCCAGAGCGAAGCCGGGTTTGAACTGGTTCACCAATCGGTGTGCGTGATGCCTCACTGGATCATCACCGCAGACGCCGAAGGACGCTGGGCAGTCACCATTGACATTGCCACACGCTGTGAAAGCGCGATCGAAGTCCAACAACACGATCACGTCAACGTCTAAGTGACCCCAAGGATCACGTAGTGGACGAGGTGACGAGTCCCATTGATCCCGTAGTGGACGAGGCGACGAGTCCTTCGGTGTTGTTACCCGCGACTTGTTTTTTCGACCAATGATTCGATTGTGATTTCAATGGGTCGGCACGAGCGTCTAGCCGTGCGAATTCGATTTCTCTTTTGAGGCAACGCCCGTGACGGCACGTTTGAAATTGGTGATGGACCCCAGCGAATCGACGCGTCGGCTTCGCGTCGGCATGCGGCTCGACAAATACCGACTCGTCAAGAAACTTGGCGAAGGAGGATTTGCAACCGTTTACTCCGCCCACGACACGATCGAAGATCGCGAAGTTGCGTTGAAGATTCCGGAGTCACACGCTTCGAGCGACCACCAATCTGCCGACGACCTGCAACGCGAAGTTCGCATCATGGCGAGCTTGTCACACGAGAGCATTTTGCCGCTCAAGGACGCTCGGTACATCGACGGTCACTTCGTCATGGTCTTCCCGTTGGGCGAGGAAACCCTGCACGATCGACTCGGTCGCCGCATGGCTCGCGCGACGACGCTGAATTACGTCCGTCAAATGACGTCCGCCGTCGCATACGCACACGAACGCCGAGTCCTGCACCGCGACATCAAACCCGAGAACTTCATCCTGTTCCCCAACTCGAAGATCTGCTTGACCGACTTCGGGTTGGCACGGATCGAACGTGGACGTCATGCCGTCTCCGCATCCGGAACGCTTGGCTACATCGCCCCAGAACAAGCGATGGGAAAACCGACCTATCGCAGCGATGTGTTTTCACTCGGCCTGGTGATCTACCGGATGTTGTCAGGTGCTTTGCCGGAGTATCCCTTTGAAGCACCTTTGCCCTCGTACGCCAAACTGCGTCGCGGCTTGAACCAAGAGTTCGTGGATTGGATCCGCAAATCGATGGACCCCAAGCCACTCAAACGCTTCCGAGACGGAGTCGCGATGGCCAACGCCCTCGACCGGATTAAATCGCTGACCGCCCCCGGCTCAGCAACCGGCACCACCGCAACAAGAACCACCCGCCGCCGCGTCGCGTAGCCGGATTCACCAAAAATTCGGACGCGCAACCGTAGCCGGATTCACCAAAAATTCGGATGGTTCCATTGCCTGGATGCCCTCCTCTGTCACGCAACGCAATTTGGCGAAGCTGTTCGTGACGCAAAGACGCCAGGGCGCAGACACGCATGGAACTTACTTTACAAATTCACCCTCACCCTGGGAGGGTCGAGCGAAGCGAGGGGAGGGCTACACACCGGGTTTTAGCTTCGCCCTCCCCGGCCCGAAGCGGGCCGACCCACCCTGGGAGGGTGAAGTAAGTGCCATGGAGCGTTAGCCCCGGCTGTGTAATGAAACCGTTGCGAACGCCATAGGGCTGACATCTGCGTGCCGGCTTCGAAGCACTCGTCGAACGGGTTATCGTCCTGCTTGCAAAGCATGACTTTCGTTGAACGTGCGAGCGTCGTCGCTCAACGACAAATCAAACTCCAGTTCACCGGGTTCAAACGTGAACGGCACGTGACAGTCCTTCGCAACAATGCGATTGATCTTCCAATCCAACCGTCGCCACCAAGAAAGCGAACGCTCCCAGTCACGCAAGCAATTCCGTAACTCAATGGCGCGCGGGTGATCCGGTTCGCCGGACTGGTTGAGCGCATCCAACGCTCCACCCACCAATCCGTTAACAAGCAGCGCGGTCGCGAAGTTGCGTTTGCAAACACTGGATACTTCCGACCGTTCCAACACGCCGTCGGAAGACAGGACGAATTGCCGAAAAACCGACAAGGCTTCTTCCCTCCGCCCCAATCGCAGAAGGCAGACCCCCAATGTGTTTCGAATCGCGGGCGTTCTTCCCGCGGAATGCAGGCGTCGGACAACACCCTCGTAATCGCGTTTGGCCAATAGCTTCACGACGGATTGCAGCACATCAGGCAACTCAGACGATCGACTCGGTGTGGATGGCTTCGTTTGAAAAGAAGGACTCGTGGAAACAGAACGGTTTGCGCGCGCAGACATCGTTAGAACTCTCAATCAGATTCATTGCATAAGAAAAACAGAAATCAGAACAACCCGAAGGCGTCTTAGATCTGCAATCTCACATGCAAATTCACCAGAGAATTGACAGCACCAATGCTGGCCCACGCACCCGCTTGGCGCGCCCACGCGAATTGAACGCGAGAAGTCTGATCGCATCGATTGGCCGTCGCCAAGTCCAACGAAATGGATCGTTCTCGGGCGTCTTTCAACGTCTGGGCAACCGAAGCGGCACCCCGATCGGAATCCATCGCGATCGCACGTTCGGCAGCGACAACATTCTGAAGCGTCGAGACGACACTCGATGCAGCCACCTCCTTCGCGATCGAAACAGGCGGGAATGCCGGTGGCAGCAACTGCGACCAAGCAACCAACCAACACGCGATCATCAAACCGACCCGTTCGCACACGCTGGTCCGTTTCGGCAAAGATGCCGTGAACGCGAAATCGTGCGGGTTGAACGAAAGAGCCATGAGTTTGAAGATCGCAACCGCAGTTGCGACAGTCACCAAGAGAGATTCATTGAGCATTCGGAACGATCCGAATGCTCTTCAATGCTCATTTGATTATTGGATCCGACAAGAACCGGACAAGGGCATCTCGTAAAATTCGCGAAACGCGAGGCTGGCTCACCCCCACACCGGTTCAACGTTTTGCCGCTTTGCGTTCCGCTTTCTGCATCGCTTTCGCTTCGCTGTCCGGATCGTGATTCGGGTTGGGCTCCGTTGGAACCGGCGCCCCAATTTGCTTTCGCCAAGCCACTAACTTGCCGTGCAGCGCGCGAGTTTTGATGGGATTGGCATCGGCCAAGTTGTTCGATTCACCCGGGTCAGCCACCAGATCATAGAGTTCCAAACCGCCGTCCTCGAAGTATTCGTGAAGCTTCCACCGACCGTCTCGAATGATTCCGCAGGGGCGACTTCGGTACAGCAAGTCTCGTTGACCGTCGGTGACTGAGTAACTTTGCAAGTAGGCGGGGAAGTGCCAGTACAATTCGCGATCGGCAAGACTTCCTTCCTGCTTGAGCAATGGCATCAAACTCACGCCATCGATTGTCTGGTCCGCCGGAAGCTTGGCCCCAGTCATCTCGATAAACGTCGGATACAGATCGGCAGCGATGACCGGAACGTCGCTCTTCGTCCCCGCATCCACCACGCCGGGCCAGGTCACAAAGAACGGCTCGCGAATTCCGCCCTCGTAATAAGTGCCTTTGTATCCACGCAGTGGCTTCATGGAGGTCGCTGGACCGAAGCCGCCATTGTCGCTGGTGAAGACGATCGCGGTATTCTTTTCCAACCCAAGTTCCCGCAGCATGTCGACCAACCGCCCGACGCCCTCATCGACGCTCTCGATCATGGCGGCCATCACCGCGTGATCGTGCAACGTACCGGGCTGCTTCGCCTTGTACTTCGCGACGAGATCTGGCTTGGCCTGCAACGGTGTGTGGACGGCAAAGTGAGACAAATACAAGAACCAAGAATGCTGTTGGTTGTCCGTGATGAACCGGATGGCTTCGTCCGTGAGACGATCCGTTAGGTACTCGTCATCGCTGGCATCCAGCAGTCCTGGCACTTTCGGATGAGGTGGGAAGTAGCCTTTCGACGGACTGCCGCTGTGCGTGCCCGCGACGTTGATATCAAAGCCATAGGGCAACGGATCGTCACTCAAATGCCACTTGCCAATGATGCCGGTTCGATACCCGGCCTCATGCACTTGATGAGCCCAAGTGCGGATGTCTGTGGAAAGCACGTCGGTGCCTGGAATGTGCATCAGCGTTCCGTGTTTCGGATTGCCACGACGTTCAGTGCCGACGTTGTAAATTTCGTGACGCGGCGAATACTGTCCCGACAGCAAACTGGCTCGCGCCGGCGCACAGTTCGCCGCACAAGAATAAGCATTCGAAAACACCATGCCTCGTTCCGCCAAAGCATCCAAATTCGGCGTCTCATAGAAATCCGACCCCATGAAGCTGGCATCTCGCCAACCGTAGTCGTCCAAGTAAATGAACAAGACGTTGGGATGCTCTTTCGTTGACGTTTCCGCAAAGGACGGGGGCGTCAACGCGGTGGCAATCAGAAACGCGGGAAGAGCCCATCGCAGGCAAAAGATCGTGTTCATGAATCGGACCAATGGTCAGCGTGCAAAGCAGGTAGGATGGCCACTCTTGGCCGTCAGAGTGATGGATGTCGGCCAAGAGTGGCCAACCTACAACAAAATCACAACCCGACACGTGAGTTTTGAAGTTGCGCTTTTGCGTGAGGCATTGGTTTTTCATAACCCGACGCGTCAGCGAGGCGAAGTCAACATCGTTTTTTCCTCGCTGACGCTTCGGGTTTTGAGAAAAACGCAACTTCAAAACGCGTGAGCGAGGGACCCACCGGCCCGTTGCAATGGCACGCCGTCCCTCGCAAACGCTTCGGATTGGGATTGAATCAATCGGCCGCGAAGGATGAATTCCCCGCCAATTCAGGCTCGCATCGTGAATCGGGTCGAGACTTCGCGACGAATCGATTTTGATCGGATCCCGGTCCTCTGCGCCGAGGCCAAACCGTGTTATCCTTCCCGAAATTTTCACGGCAGGCGTCGTTGAACCAGGGCCCCCGAACCGGCGGGCTCACGACGGAATCGCCCGCCATTCGAGCCCCTCCGCCCTCTTTTGGGATCGTTCCCGTGCCGCGTCGCGACGACATCAAGAAGATTCTGCTCATTGGTAGTGGCCCGATTGTGATCGGCCAAGCTTGCGAATTCGATTACTCCGGAACGCAAGCTTGCAAAGCCTTGCGTGAAGAGGGTTATGAGGTCGTGCTGGTCAACAGCAACCCAGCGACGATCATGACCGACCCGGCGACCGCCGACGCAACGTACATCGAACCGCTGACTTGGCAGATGGTCGAAAAGGTCATCGCCAAAGAGCGTCCCGATGCACTGCTGCCGACTTTGGGCGGCCAAACCGGCCTGAACGTCGCGATGGACCTGGACGCCAACGGCGTGCTTGAAAAATACGGCGTCGAAATGATTGCCGCCAACGCCAAGGTGATCGCCAAAGCCGAAGAACGCGACCAGTTCAAAAAGGCGATGGAAAAGATTGGACTGGATGTCTGCAAGGGCTTCACTGTCCACACACTCGCCGAAGCACGCGAAGCCCTCGCGGAAGTCGGCCTGCCCGCCGTCGTCCGCCCCTCGTTCACAATGGGCGGCAGCGGTTCCGCGATTGCCTACAACAAAGACGACTTCGACTCGCTGGTGCAAAACGGGTTGGACCAATCGCCCGTGACAGAAGTCTTGATCGAAGAATCGATCATTGGCTGGAAAGAATACGAGATGGAAGTCATGCGTGACCGCGACGACAACGTCGTGATCATCTGTGCCATCGAAAACTTCGACCCGATGGGCGTCCACACCGGTGACTCCATCACCGTCGCCCCCGCACAAACACTTTCCGACAAAGAATACCAACGCATGCGTGACGCCTCGCTGGCCGTCATTCGCGAGATCGGTGTCGAGACCGGAGGCAGTAACATTCAATTCGCGATCGAGCCTGGCACAGGCCGAATGATCGTGATTGAAATGAACCCACGCGTCAGCCGCAGCTCGGCCTTGGCCAGCAAAGCGACCGGTTTTCCAATCGCGAAAATCGCGGCCAAGTTGGCGGTGGGATATCGGTTGTGGGAACTGCCCAACGATATCACGCAGAAAACCAAAGCCTGCTTCGAACCGACAATCGATTACGTCGTCACCAAGATGCCTCGTTTCGCGTTCGAAAAATTCCCCGAAGCCGACGCGACGCTAACCACACAAATGAAATCGGTCGGCGAAACGATGTCGATCGGACGCACGTTCCAAGAGTCATTCCAAAAAGC
>NZ_JBICHO010000616.1:0-8113 GCF_043100905.1 Rhodopirellula sp. JB055
GAAGTCGTTCAGGAAGATCGCAGCGGCTTCGGCGGCGTAGTAGGCGGGGGCTTCGAAATGTGCTTCCAAGATCGAATCTTGGAACTCTTGTCCCGACGTGATCCCGTCGAGCCGCTGGTTGAACTCATCCAGGTCCGGCAGGTTGCGCAGCACTTCGTCCACGTCGATCGTGAATTCCAACCGATCGCCCGCGCTGAAGCCATTGAAGTTGAGCTTCAGGACTTGTCCACCGTCTTCCACCGTCGCGGTGACTTCGGCGGGAGTGCCATCGAGGGTTTCGATTTTTTGCACCGTGAAGGGGTGCGCGCCGTTCTTACCTCGGCCGCCAATTTCCGTGTCAAAGATCGGATCGCCGACCGAGATCCCGTCACCATCTTTGTCGGTGCGGATGATCAGTTCGGTCAGTTCAGTGCCGGGGGCTCCGCCGGTGAACGAGAGCAGGAACCGGTCCCCTTTGGAATCGCTGCCGACGTCTTGATCGGATTCCAAGTAGTCTGTTTCGAGATAGACCAATCCCACATGGATCGGATCCGCCACCATCAAACGACGATTCTCCAGCGACTCGATGCGCATCTTCCGCCCGGTCGAAGCAGAAGTGTTGGGTGTGAGCAATCGTTCGAGACGTTTCCAGATCACGTTTGGTACCTCCTTGTACCGCACATTGATTTCAGTTGAACGCGAGGGAGTTCAGGTTCGTTGAAGGAATGGAAGGATGAGATTCGGTCGAGGGATCAGCGAGGCGTGGGTTCGCTGGTCGGCGTCGACCCGTCGTTGCCGAGTGCAATCTTGCTGTCAGCGATCGCGTTCTGGTTCAAATCCCAGCGTCGCAGAGTCGCATCAAAACCGCCGGAGAACACCATGCCATCGACGGCAGCGAGCGTTGCCACGGAGCCCACATGGCCTCGCAATTGCCCGGACACAAACAGGGATCGGCCGTCGTCGGCCAAGTCCACCAAGTGAATCACATCGTCACTGCCGGCCGCGGCAATGCGGTGATTGTCGACGATTGCCAACGAGAACAATCGTCCTGAGGTGATCTTTTGCTGCGACAGGACTTCATGGGTTCGCGTGTCCCAACGCATGATCACGCCGTCTTCGTCGACACTCACGAGAACGTCCGAATCCGGCATGAACGCCAAATCCCTGACACGACGTTGATGCAGGTCTTGATCAGCCACCATTTTACCTGTGTTAGGATTAAACAAGTGCACATGTCCATCGCGACCCGCAATCGCCAACGCGGTGCCATCGGGACGGTAAACGCAGCAACGCAGGTCGTTGCAATCGCACATCAGACGCTCGTTGTTGGTCACTTGGCTAGAGATCAAGAAGACTTCTTTATCAAACCCGACCGCCACCATTTGGTGACCGGATGGCGAGAAGTTGACACACGCCAATGCGGGCGCGGAACCAATTTCCTGCAACACCTAAAAATCTTCGTTGCGATCCCAGATGATCAGGCGACCGTCGTTGCCCGCAGAAGCCAGCCGGCTGCCGGTGGCGTCGAACGCGAGCGTGCGAATCATGTCGCTGTGCCCAATCGGCGACGTTGCGGAGCGATGCCCATCGCCCAAAGTTCGTACGACTTGCAGTGTTTCCTGGCGAAGCAACCGGATCACGTGGTCATCCCCCGCGACGGCCAGCCATTCACCGCGAGGGTCGACAGCGAGCGCTGTCACCACCACCTGTTTCACGCGGTCATCGACCGGCGGCAGACGAATGACGCGAGCAGCAGGCAAATCATTGGCGGTGATCAACTGAGTTGGTTCGCCCACCAGTTGGACGCCGTTGGCGGCCGAAGGTGGCTGCGCCAACGCATTCCAGGCTGGTGAAACCATGGATGCGGTTGCCAGAGCGACTAAAAGTTGACGCCGATTGATTGTGTCTCTCATCTCGTATGCCCCCGCATGACGAACCAGGGTGAAGCGACGCGTTCCTTGCGTACGCACTCCAATCGGAAGGATCGGCATGATCCGTCCATGTCGTGAACCGAAATCTTCACGCAGCGCGTTTCGATTTCGGAATCAAACGGGGGGAGATGCTGTCAACGGCGTTTTCACTCGATTGGGTCGAGTGCGGTTTGCCCACCGGTCATCCTCAAATAAGCCACCGCCAGCGGCAGACTCGCAATCGGAGCCGTCAACGCTTGCCCGACATAAAACAGCAAGGCACCGATGGTTGACAATAAAAAGTAAAACGTGACCACCTTCAAACTCACTCTTCGATGCACCCAGGAGAGCGAAAAACTTTCCCGCAAGCTTTCTGTGAACGAAGCTCGGCGATCTGCGATCAAGAACACGGTGGGCCAGAGAAGCCACTGCAACGTGAAAATCAGCACGAAGTAAACGCAGCCCACGGAAAACGTGCCCACCAGCGTTGCTGTTTCACGCGGAAACGGCAGCACCAACATGAACGCGATCATGGCGATCACTCCCAGCACCAACAGCATCGCCATCACCACCGCAACGAACAACATGAACAAACTCATGTGAAACAGCACGCTCACGGGAACCGAGAGGCTTCCCCGAGACGGTGTTTCGTTGGCTCCAGGAGCATACTGGATCGTCTCTCGATTGTGGCAACGACCGTAACGACTCACCGCCAACGTCATCCGTGCAATGACAGAAGTGGTGTAGGGGGTGGTCAGATTGGCGATCCCAGCGACCAAAATGGATGCGAGCAAAAATGTCAGCAATTGAGCTGCGTCTTGTTGAGCGAGTGACCAAAGACCGCTCAGTTTTTGACAGGGCCAAACGACCAACAAGAACCAAATCAGCGTCGTCAAACACGAGACGCCTAACAGGACTTTCCAGTTGCTTCGGAACAGTTGAAACGCGTCGAACAGAACGCTTTCGATCGACGCTTCGGTGGGGTTCAGCAGCGCGACGGCTCGTTGACGGTTGGCAAACGAATGCGGGTCCGCGGGCGGTTTGCCCTCGAACTGCGAGAAGTCGATCGCGTGCGAGCAAGCCGTGCAAACGCCGCTCATTGGCACCTCATCGATTGAGTCGCTGCGGGGAACAATCGGGAATTCGATCAACGCCACACAATTCGGGCAGGTCACGCGAAAGGCTTGGTGGCTCATCAGGAAATCTCGGCACTCACGCGTTGGATTCGTCGGGTTGGGCCGCTTTGTCGCGTGCGGAATCGTCGCCTGTCGATTCGCTGGTATCCGAGACAGAAGGCTCGACAGAGGCTTCATCGGATTCGGTCAACCAAGGGTTGTTCCAGTCACCGAATTGCGTCATGTAATCGGCGCAGGCTTGGCAGGTTTCGCTTTCCTTTTCGATCCAATCACGTGTTTCCTGAACGATTTCAATCTCTCGTTCCAATTCCAGTTTGCCTGTCAGAACCATGCAACGCAGAAACACGAAGTACGTGTCCAACACATCGCAGCGGCAATAGTCGCTGATCTCTTTCAAACCCCCTGAGTCATATGACGCTTGGACTTGATCGCCGCTGAGTCCCATTTTGCCGGGTTTGGCTAATGTTTGGGCGGCCAAGTTGAGGCCCCCATTGAAGCGAGCGGCGCCGAAATTGGTTAGCAGTTCTTGCAGATCCAAATGAGCGTGGGTGCTGAAGCGGTTTCGCCGTGACTTGTATCCGCTGTCGTCGAACCACTTGGGAATCGAAATCCCATATCGAAACGCTGACAGTTCCATGATGGGAATGTCAAACGACCGCCCATTGAACGTCACCCACTGGGGCATGTTGTACATCTCCCAGCCTTGCCAGAAGTATTTGGTGATGACGTGTGGCCGGAACTCGGGTTCATCGAGCGATTTGATGTCCACCAAACGAAAATCGGAGGTCACCTTGGCGACCACCACCGCGATGGGAATCTGAAAGGTGTGAGGGATAAAGGTCGAGCCAGTCTGCTCCAAACGCTCCTCCTGATATTTCGCGATTGCTTCCTCAGGCGACAAGTCCTCACCCGAGTAACGGACGCGGGAGATGAGATCGCCGTCCGCGATACTTTCGACGTCAAAGATCAGGTGCGAGACTGCGTCACTCATGGTGCTTCCTTTTCAACGTTTGTCCGAGACGAAGTGGGCCGAGATTGCCACCGGGTCGGGACCATTTGACCGATCCGAACAAACTACCACAGACGCATCGACACTGGGTGAACTGCCCTGCACGGAATGAATGGTGCTGCGGACAGGAGAGAACTGAACCGCCAGTTCAAAGCACCAGGAACGTGAAACCGGCGATCACAGCGGCCTCCGCCAGCACACCTTTTGCGAGTTCATGACGGGTGGCGTCGGTGTGCAGAGGTTCGACTGGGCAGGAGTAACGCTGGCAAGTCTTGCAATCGCCGACTGAGTTGACGCATTGGCAATGCGGTTCGCTGGCCATTCGGTAGGGCCAAACGGCAGCGTTGGACAGGAACCAAAACGTTGAGACTGCATTGGTGAGGCAACCGTGTCCCTTGCCACAACGTTCCAGATTGCGTTCTTCGAAGTGCAAAGGTTGATGAAAGAAACAAACCGGGTAGCGATCGTAAGTCGGGATGTCGTGCCAATCGCTCTGAATCACGTGGGATGCCATCGGAGCCAGCAGCTCTGCGGCATGATTCTCGGGGAGCGGGCCTGGTTCATCCGCTCGCACCACGTGAATTTCGCGAACCGGTTTTTCGAGAGCCGCGAATCGTGATTGAAGTCGTTCGGCCGCCCGTTGATCGAGGATAGTTGTGTTGACGCTCGCCGTGGCTGGCTGATCCGTGATTTGATGAGAGACCGGCTGTGCGGAGAACGCGCGGGTTGGCTCCGATTTCAGCATCGTGCGAAACGAATCCGTTTGCTGCGCGTGCTGTGTTTCGGAACTGGTGCACCAACAACCCACCAGGCAACTCATCAGGAGCAACGCCCAACGTCCGCCGGGACCCAGCCAGCCGGGACCACAATTTTTGCTGGCGAACGATGACGTCGATCGAGATCGATCCGAGAGTGCTTGGATGAAGTTCATGTCGTCGCTTCAATTTGCGTCCCCTTAGCGAAGGGAACTCACACCGGTTCCTCATGGTCTCAATCGGCGGAACCCAATTCTTTCCCCATTTCGAACGCAACAATCCGTAAATCAGTAGGAATCGTTGCAATCGGAATACCTTAACGCGAGCTTTGCAGCGGAATCCTCGACCAGAACCAGTTCTTGCGTGGGGACGAGTCTTTTCAATGTTCCTGAAGCAAGCACGGATTAGAATATTTTTTCGTTGAAATTGCCGCGACACACGTTCACCAAAGCCCTCGGATTCATGCGATCTTCCCAGCCCAAATTGGCCCCCGATTGGAAGCCGATGGCGTCGCGAATTTGGTCGTGTTCGTGGGCGAAATGGCTGCGTCTGGATGCCTGCGGAAAGGGGGGGGCGGCGAGGTTCGTCCCCAGCATTCGTCCGTTGGAAAAACGGTTGGTTCTCAATGCCACCGCGGAGCTGACCGCGGTGGGCGATCTGCTGGTCCAAGGAGATGCGGGGTTTGACACAATCGAATCGTCGATCACGCCGACCGGCGAACTTCAATTCACCGATTCGGCGACTGGCGTCATTCCGATCACGATTGGCCAAGACGCGTTCGGCAATCCCATTCAGGTGGATTCGATCGGAGTGGATGCGATCGACGGCGGCCGCCTGCGAGTGAACTTAGGCGGCGGCAACGATTCGTTGCACCTGCGTCTTCCCGACGGTTTGGACGCGACGATTCGCGGCGGGCTGGGCAATGACACAGTGGAGGTTGAAGTGCTCTCGCCGTCGGCGATCGGGAACGACGTGGAAGTTTCGGGAGAAATGATCTCGGTCAGCGGCAATGAGAAAACGTCGTTTGCTTTGCTGCCTGAGTTAGGAACCTCCTCGGTCAACATCACCGAACTGACCACCCAAAATGTCGGCCGAGTTGATTTGGGAGGGGCACCCATCACTGTTCACGACCGAGTTCAGTTGATCGGACTGCAAGATGATTTGGTTTTGGAGTCATCTTTGACAACACCCGTTTTGGAGGTGACCGGCCAAGGTGCTGTGCGTCAGTTGTCAATGAGCACGTTGATGGTCGATGACTTGGACGTCACTTCCGATGCAGGCGTGACGCTGAATCAAACCAGCAACGAAATTTCAAACGTTTGGATTCAAACCAGCGACTCCGATGTGCAATTGGTCAGCCAGTCCGATTTGCTGGTGGAACAGATCAGCGCCGGCGAAGCACGAGTCGAGGTGTTCGCGAATTCAATCAACGATTCGGCGGATGACAACCTGGCGGACTTCATCGCCGATGAACTGTTGCTCGAAGCGAACGATGGCATTGGCAACACGCAAGAACTGGAATTGCAATCCGTGACGCAGTTGGACGTCGATGCAGGCGACGGCAATGTGGACTTGGTTTGGCTGGCGGTGGATGAACCCGTCGTGGCACGCATCGAATTCGGTAGCGGTGACTTTCGATTGGAACAATCTGGCGGGCTGGATCTGACACTGGAAAGCGTGGTGGTTGATCAAGGTTCCATCTGGGTTCGCAACGATGGCAACGTCATCATCAACGACGTCGTGGCTGGTGACGGGTACGTCGATGTGCACGCCGAGGGCGATTTGATTTTGGTCGATGACGATTCAGTGGACGATGGGCCGGATCGCAAGCTGGACCCGGAGGTGGTTGCACTTGGAACGGATGGCCGAGTGCGTTTGGCATCTGACCAGCGGATTGTCGCGTCGGACAACGTTCAGATCCAAGCGGCATCGATCGAAGCGGGCGCGGTGACCTTGTCCGCACCCACGATTGAACTGGGGCAGCAATTTGAAATCAACACCGGAGACGGAGTCGGAATCGCACGGCAGTTCACTCCGCGTCCGGAACTCGATCCGGAAGACCTGGTGCCGCCCAATCCTGATTTGCCGCCACGTCCGGCCGCCCCACCCGTCGCGCCGGAACCAGGCGAATTGACGGAAGCTTTCTATCAACATGATTCCATTCGCACGAACATTCTGTCTCAGTTCGACGTCAACGATGCCGAGGGGATTCTGTCGGTCAATCTTGGCACGGAAGGCGAGAATGGTTTGACACTGATCATCGACTGGGGAGCCGAGACGGATCGCTTTCAACGTGTTGAGAATCTACCAGGCTCGTTTCAAACGGCCAGCGTCAGTCACGTGTACATGGAAGATGACATTCTGAACTCAACGCTGAACGGCCGCGGAAGTGCGACCGATCCGCTGAATGTTTTATTCGCGGTGGAACATCATGAGTCGATCGTGTTGCTCGGCGAGTCGATCACCCAGCCCAACACGGACGGAGTTTCCGTTTCAATGGATGTTCCTGGCAACGTGATCTCATCAACGGACAATCCGCTGACGCAAACCACGGCGGGGCCGGTTTTGGAATCCGGAGCGGCGTTCTTTGTCATTCCTCGTGTGAACGTGCCGCTGGCGTTCTTGCCCATCCGAGATGTGATTCCAGATCCGGTTGATCCGGTGACGCCCGTCGTGACGACGACCACCACAACCTTGACAAGCGTGACGTTCGAAACCTCCGAAGCGTCATCCAGTCCCGCGTCGATTCGCGAAGAGTTCTTTCAACTTCGGGCTCTCTCGCCGGATCCCGATGCAGAGGACTTGATCGAGCCTGTGCGATTGCCCGAGCGGACGCTGGAAAGTGAATCGTTGAATCGACTCTTTGCGAACCGCTCTGATGCAAATTGACGAAGCCATTGCGGCAGGTGTGGATGCGGGGCGTTTGGCCGAGCAGATGCACGGCAGATTTGACCGATGGAAAGGCCCTGGAAGTTCGTGGTCAGGTGGGTGACTACCGGTTGGTGATTCTCAACTTCGATGAATCAGGGTTCGAGCTGGAAACACCGGCATCCAGTTCCGCCTCAGAGTCGAGCACGCAAGCAGCAGGGGAACCTTTGGCGTCTGCCGTGACAGTTGCCGACGCGACAGTGCCCGGGAGTGAGCTCGGAACCACGAGAATTCAGAGCAGCGTGGAACCGGTCGAAGAGATGATCGCCGAAGTCGAGCGCGTCAAACGCGGCCAGTCGTCCGCCCCGGCCTCGACCCCGGTCAAAGCGCCATGAGCCACCACAGCATCGCCTCTCCGGTTGCCACACCTGGGCCAAGATTGAGCATCTACAGGCT